>NZ_JBHUWD010000008.1:0-105328 GCF_042670205.1 Luteimicrobium sp. NPDC057192
CCCCACCACGGGCCGCCCCCGCCCCCGCCGCGGCCCCCCCGGGGCCCGCGGGGGGGGGCGGTCGTCGTCCGTGAGGCCGGTGCGCCGGGCCGGCCGGTGGGGCGAGGCGCCCGGGTCAGCGGGTGGCCGCGTCGACCGCGGCGCGGTAGGTCTCCTCGACCTGCGCCCCGATGACCGCGACGTCGAACCGCGCGGCCGCGGCGCGCTGGCGGGCGACGGTCTGCTCGCGGGTGACGTCGTCGTCGAGGTCCGTGAGCCAGGTGGCCAGGGTCCCGGCGAGCTCGGCGGTGTCGTGGGGGACCACGAGCTGGTCCTCGAGGCCGCGCATGACCGTCCGGTAGCCGGGGTTGTCGCCCGCGAGGACGACGCCGCGCGACGCGGCGAGCGCCTCGACGACCGAGATGCCGAAGCTCTCGCCACCGGTCGACGGGAGGGCGATGACGTCGGCGTCCTGCAGGAACGTGGCCTTGTCCTCCTCGGCGAGGAAGCCCGGGAACGCGACCCGGTCGGCGATCCCGGCACGGCGGGCGATGGCGCGCAGGTCCTCGAGCAACGGCCCGCGGCCCGCGACGGTCGCGCGCCACGCGAGGCCTGGGACGTCGTCGTGCAGGCGGACCAGCGCCTGGACCAGCTCGCGCGGCCCCTTGCGGTCGACCAGCCGGCCGAGGAACGCGACGTGCGGGACGGCGTCGGCCGGGCGGTGCGGCACGAGCGGCGCGTCCGGCGGGGGCACGAACCGCGCGGTGTCGACGGGGTTGCCGACGACCCGGGGGTCGAGGCCGAACGCGTCGTGCGCGAACTCCTGCGCCGCCTCCGACACCGCGAGCACCGCGTCGAAGCGGGCGAGCCGCTTGCGCTCGAGGGCCCCGAGCACGCGCGTGCCCGCGGAGACGAGCCGCGACTGCGGGTAGATATGGAACGTCCCGACGACGGCGGTCCGGCGGACGGCGCTCCGGGTGGCCGCGTCGATCACGCGGCCGGCGAGGAAGGGGCTGTACGGCATCTGCACGTGCAGCACGTCGAGGTCGAGCCGTTCGACCAGGTCCCGGGCCTCGGCCCGCGGGACCGGTCGCGGCGTCCCGAGCCGGTTGCCGTTGAACCGGACGTTCACCGTGCGCCCGACGACGTGGAGGTTCTCCAGGTCGGTGCGCTCGCTCGACGCCGTGAGGTAGTGCACGGTATGCCCGCGCGCGGTGAGCCACGCGCCGAGCGTCAGGACGTACTGCTGCACGCCGTCGGGGCGGTCGAGCGAGTCGTCGATGAGCAGCCCGACGGCCAGGGAGGGAACCCCCTCGCCGGCCGTGCGCCCCGGGTCGGTGACGTGGTCGGTCCCGGGCTGGCGGGCGTCGTCGTGGGCGCGGGTGCGGGGCGTGGTGCTCATCGCTCCCATCCTACGAACGCCGAGGGTGACGTTGCGTGCGCCGACGGTGACGTTCCGTTCGCCGACGGTGACGTTGGGTTCGCCGACGGTGACGTTGGGTTCGCCGGTGGTGACGTTGGGTTCGCCGGTGGTGACGTTGGGTTCGCCGGTGGTGACGTGGGCGGTGGTCGGGTTCGCGGGTGGGTGCGGTGAGGTGTCTCGGACTGTCGTGCTTCGGCCCTGGGGGCCGTGCGCACTCTTTGACGTCCTTCGACACCTCCCCGCCCCCGCCCACTCAGCCGGGGGCTCGCCGTCCGCACGCCTCAGGCCGCGGGGCCGTGGCGTCGTCGAGCACCGGAGCCGTGGGATCGTCACGACGCGCACCACTCGCGCCGCCGACCATGAGGTTGCGCACCCAGCACCGGGCCGACCATGTGTTGGCGCACACGCTCAGCCGTCGAACGGTGGCGGAGCGCATGTTCGGCGGGGGACTGCGTCGAGCACGAGGTTGTGCGCTCCGCTCGTGCGGAGCACGGGATCGCGCGCGCCGAAGGGCGGGTCGGCGCATCTGCCCGTGCTCGGCGTCACCGTCGGCGGACGCAGCGTCACCGTCGGCGTAGTCGGCGTAGTCGGCGTAGTCGGCGACGTCGCAGGCGACGCGCGGGTTTGGGCCCGAGTGAGACGATCTGGCAGAATGATCCGTTGGCTGGCCTCCGGTTCACGGTCGCGCGACACCTCGCGCTCCGACCCGGGGGAAGACGACCAAGGAGAATCGTGAAGGCTGAGATCCACCCCGAGTACGTCGTGACCCAGGTGACCTGCACCTGCGGCAACACGTTCACCACCCGCAGCACGTCGGAGTCCGGCGAGATCCACGCCGACGTCTGCAACGCGTGCCACCCGTTCTACACGGGCAAGCAGAAGATCCTCGACACCGGTGGCCGCGTGGCCCGGTTCGAGGCCCGCTACGGCAAGCGCAACGCCGGCAAGTAGCGACTTCGCAGCGCCGGCGGCGCGGCGTCCGACAATCTCTCCAGGGACAGTCGGGCGCCTGCGCCGCCGGCGCTGTTGCTTTGTCCGCACCCTTCCGGCGGGCGTCCGCGCCGGAGGTCCACCGTCCGAGCGAGGAGCACGCCGTGCCTGATCCGACCGGTCCGTTCGAGGCCGTCGAACCGTTGCTCTCGGAGCACGCGGAGATCGAGCGACAGCTCGCGGACCCGTCGGTGCACGCCGACGCGTCGCGGGCGCGCCGGCTGGGCCGCCGGTACGCGGAGCTGAACCAGGTGGTGGGCGCGTACCGGGCGTGGCGGGCGGCGTCGGAGGACGCCGCCGCGGCGGCCGAGCTGGCGGCCGACGACGAGGAGCTGGCGGCCGAGCTGCCGGCACTCCGCGAGGCGGAGGACGCCGCGTCGGAGCGGCTGCGGCGCGTCCTGGTCCCGCGCGACCCGGACGACGCCCGCGACGTGATCCTCGAGGTCAAGGCGGGCGAGGGCGGCGAGGAGTCGGCCCTGTTCGCGGGGGACCTGCTGCGCATGTACCTGCGGTTCGCCGAGCGCCGGGGCTGGAAGACGGAGGTCCTGGAGGCGACGCCGTCGGACCTGGGCGGCTACAAGGACGTGCAGGTCGCCGTGAAGTCGCGCGGCGTCCCGTCGGACCCCGCGGACGGCGTCTGGGCGAGCCTCAAGTACGAGGGCGGTGTGCACCGCGTCCAGCGCGTGCCGGTGACGGAGTCGCAGGGCAGGATCCACACGTCCGCGGCGGGCGTGCTCGTGTTCCCGGAGGTCGACGACCCGGGCGAGGTCGAGATCGACGCGAACGACCTGCGGATCGACGTGTTCCGGTCGTCGGGTCCGGGCGGCCAGTCCGTCAACACGACCGACTCGGCGGTGCGGATCACGCACCTGCCGACGGGCATCGTGGTGTCGATGCAGAACGAGAAGTCGCAGCTGCAGAACCGCGAGCAGGCGATGCGCGTGCTGCGGGCGCGCCTGCTGGCGGCGCAGCAGGAGGAGGCGGCTGCGGCGGCCGCGGACATCCGCCGGTCGCAGGTGCGCACCGTGGACCGTTCGGAGCGGATCCGGACGTACAACTTCCCGGAGAACCGGATCGCGGACCACCGGACCGGCTACAAGGCGTACAACCTGGACCACGTGCTCGACGGCGACCTGGACCCGGTGGTGCGGTCGGCGGTCGACGCCGACGAGGCCGCGCGCCTCGCCGCGGCCGGTGGGGCGTCGGATGCCTGAGCAGGGCGCGGTCGACCTGTCGGCGGCGGGGCTGCGCCGGCTCGTCACGCAGGTCGCGGGCCTGCTCGAGGACGCGGGAGTGCCGTCGCCGCGGTACGACGCCGAGGCGCTCGTCGCGTGGTGCCTGGGCCTCCCGCGCCTGGAGTGGGTGCGGCTGCCGGCCACCGGCCCGGTCGTGCCTGACGACGACGCCCCGCGCTTCCTCGCGGAGCTGGCCGAGGTCGTCGAGCGGCGAAGGTCGCGCGAGCCCCTGCAGCGCATCGTCGAGCACGCGGTGTTCCGGCACGTCACGGTGCGGGTCGTCGACGACGTGTTCGTGCCGCGCCCCGAGACCGAGGTCGTGGCTCAGCTCGCGGTCGACGAGGCGGCCCATCTGGTCGCCGAGCGCGCGGGGGCGGACGTGCCCGGCCCGCTCGTCGTCGACCTGTGCTGCGGCTCGGGCGTCATCGCGATCAGCGTCGACGTCGAGGTGCCCGGGTCGCGGGTCGTCGCGGTCGACGCGTCCGAGGCCGCGGTCCGCGCGACCGCGGCCAACGCGGCGGCGGTCGGCTCCGGGACGCAGCGCACGATCCTCGGCGACGTCCAGGACCCGGCGCTCCTCGCCGAGCTCGACGGCACGGTCGACGTGCTCGTCTCGAACCCGCCGTACATCCCGCCCGACGCCGTCCCGCGCGAGCCCGAGGTGCGCGACCACGATCCCGACCTCGCGCTGTACGGGGGAGGGGCCGACGGGCTGGCCGTCCCGGGGGCCGTCGTGCGCGCGGCGGCACGCCTGCTGGCCCCGGGCGGCCTGTTCGTGATGGAGCACGCCGAGGTCCAGTCGGCGGCCGTGCGCGCTCTCGCCGAGGCGACGGGCGTGCTCGTGGACGTGCGTACCGTGGACGACCTGACCGGGCGCCCGCGGGCCGTCGTCGCGCGCCGGGGGACCGGGACGAATCCGGCGAACCTGCGCACGGCCACCGTCGTCGACGTGGGAGACTGAGCACCGTGACCTCGAGCACCCTCATGGACGTCAGCGACGAGGCCTCGCGGGGCCCCGGGATCGACGAGGCGGTCAACGTCGTGGGCAGGGGCAGCCTGCTCGTCCTGCCGACCGACACCGTCTACGGGATCGGCGCCGACGCGTTCAGCCCCGAGGCCGTCGCCGCGCTGCTCGCCGCCAAGGGCCGCGGCCGACAGATGCCCCCGCCGGTCCTCGTGCCCGACGTGCGCACTCTCGACGGCCTGGCGACGGACGTGTCCGACGACGCGCGCGCGCTCGTCGAGGCGTTCTGGCCCGGCGGCTTCACGATCATCCTCGCGGCGCAGCCGTCGCTCATGTGGGACCTGGGGGAGACGCACGGCACCGTCGCGCTCCGCATGCCCGACCACCCCGCGGCGCTCGCGCTGCTGCGGCGCACCGGGCCGCTCGCGGTCTCGAGCGCCAACCGGACGGGCAACCCCGCGGCGATGACGGCGCAGGAGGCCCGCGACCAGCTCGGCGACTCCGTCGCGCTCTACCTCGACGGAGGCCGCGCGCCCGGCGGCGTCGCGTCGACGATCGTCGACGCGACCGGGCCCCGGCCGCGCGTCGTGCGCCAGGGCGCGCTCACGCTCGAGGCGCTGCGCGCCGTCGTGCCGGGCGTGCTCGGCGTCGACGAGCCCGCCGACGCGGACGGCGATGCGGGCGGGGTGGAGGCCCCGGGCGCGTGAGGGTCTACCTGCTCGTCCTGCTCGTCGCCCTCGCGGTCACGCTCCTGACGGTCCCGCTCGCGCACTGGGTCGCCCTGCGCACCGGCGCGATCACCGCGGTCCGCGACCGGGACGTCCACACCATCCCGACGCCGCGTCTCGGCGGCCTGGCGATGTGGTGCGGGCTCGCGGTCGCCGTGACGTTCGCGTCGGGCACCCCGTTCCTGCGGTCGACGTTCGCAGGGCCGGGCGGCCAGGAGCTCTGGGCCATCGTCATCGCCGCGGGCATGGTCTGCGCGCTCGGCATGGCGGACGACATCTGGGACCTCGACTGGCTCACGAAGCTGGTGGGGCAGGTGCTCGCCGCCGGCTTCGTCGCCTGGCGGGGCGTCCAGCTCATCACGGTGCCGATCGGCGGCGTGACGATCGCGTCGGCGCGCCTCAGTCTCTTCGCGACGGTCATCGTCATCGTCGTCGCGATGAACGCCGTGAACTTCGTCGACGGGCTCGACGGGCTGGCCGCGGGGATGATCGCGATCGGCGGGACCGCGTTCTTCCTCTACACGTACCTGCTCACGCAGGCCCAGAACCCCGGCGACTACTCCAACCGTGCGACCGTCGTGCTCGCGGGACTGGTCGGTGTCTGTCTGGGCTTCCTGCCGTACAACATGCATCCGGCCCGGATCTTCATGGGCGACTCGGGGTCGATGCTGCTCGGGCTCGTGCTCGCGTCGGCGGCGATCATCGTGACCGGGCAGATCGACCCGGAGAAGGTCTCGGTGGGCCAGCAGCTCCCCGCCTTCATCCCGATCCTCCTGCCGCTCGCGGTGATCCTGCTGCCGCTGCTCGACATGACGATGGCGGTGGTCCGCCGTCTCGCAGCCGGCAAGTCGCCGTTCCACCCCGACCGTCTGCACATGCACCACCGGCTCCTCGCGCTGGGCCACTCGCACCAGCGCGCGGTCGTCATCATGTACCTGTGGACCGCGGTCTTCGCGTTCGGCGCCGCCGCGCTCGCGGTGTGGCCCGCACGCGAGGTCGCCGTCGGCCTGGTCGTCGCCGTCGCCCTCGCCCTGGTCCTGACCCTCGGCCCGCTGCGCGGGCGCGCCCGTGCACGCCGCACCACCCCCGGAGGTATCCGATGAGCCGTCCCGACGAGACCCCCGCACCGAAGCCCGTGCGCAAGGTCGTGAGCTCGGAGGCGGCGACGGCGCTGTTCCGGCGCGCGCTCCGCGACGTCCTGGTCTTCCTGGCGGCGGTGACCGTGGTCGGCGTCGTCGTCGGCGCGATCTTCGCCGGCACGAAGGGGGTCTGGGGAGCGCTCCTGGGCGCCGCCGTGGCGCTGGTCTTCTCGGGGACGACCGTGTGGTCGATGTGGCGGTCGTCGCACAGCTCGCCGGCGGCGATGCTGGGCATCGTGGCGGGCTCGTGGCTCGCGAAGATGGTCGTCCTCGTGGTCGCGCTGGTGGCGCTCCAGGGGCAGGACTTCTACTCCAAGCCGGTCTTCCTCGTGGTGGTCCTGGTGGGCGTCTTCGGCTCGGTCGCGCTCGACACGATCAACTACCAGCGGGCCCGGATCCCGTACGTCGAACCGCAGTGAGTTTGCCTTCCGGCAAAGGGTTCGGCAGGCTCCGCGGAGAGGCCTTGTGGGGTGGCTCACACCCCTCCGCGGACGGCCGGAATTGGTGAGGTTCCCGTCATGACCGGGGCACAGCATGGGTTAGGATGATGCCCGAATCCATGACGGCCTAGGTCCGACGTCGTGCCATCCCGTGAGCGCTGATCCCTCCATCGGAGGCGGGCGTACCGGGGTCGGCCGCACTCATGTCCGGACCGCACGACCAACCGGGAGCATGCTTTGTCCTTCCTTGCGACGACGCCTACCCTCGCCGCGGACGACTTCCATGCCCCGAGCCTGGACGACTTCTTCCCGAACGGCTTCCTCTTCGACGGGACCGCGTTCGAGATCAACCGGATCATGCTGGTCCGGTTCGTGGCGCTCGCCGCGCTCCTCCTGGTCTTCGTGATCGCCGCCAAGCGCGCCAAGCTGGTCCCGAGCCGCTTCCAGGCCGGTGTCGAGTTCGTCCTCGACTTCGCCCGCCGCCAGATCGTCTACGAGATCCTCGGCGAGAAGGAGGGCAAGAAGTACGTCCCCGTCATCACGACGATCTTCTGCGGGATCCTCTTCTTCAACCTCACGGGCGTCATCCCCTTCCTCAACATCGCCGGCACGGGCGTCATCGGTCTGCCGCTCGTCTTCGCCCTCTGGGTCTACGGCATGTACATCGGCGCGGGCGTCAAGAAGTTCGGCGTGGGCGGGTTCCTCAAGAACAACCTGTTCCCGCCCGGCACCCCGTGGCCCATCTACATCCTGCTGACGCCGCTCGAGTTCCTCCAGGTCTTCCTGATCCGTCCCGCGACGCTGGTCATCCGACTCCTCGCGAACATGATCTCGGGGCACCTGCTGATCGCTCTCTGCTTCGCGGCGACGCAGTACCTGCTGTTCTCAGCGACCCCTGCGCTCAAGGCGTTCGGACTCGTGACGTTCGTCGGCGGCTTCGCGGCCTTCCTCCTCGAGGTCTTCGTCGCCTGCCTGCAGGCGTACGTCTTCGCGATCCTCGCCGCCGTGTACATCAACATGTCGATCGAGTCCGAGCACTGACGGCTCGCCAGACACAACGACGGGCCGACGGACGGGCCGTCGCGCACCACTCGACGCGCCGCCTGGCGCGCTGACGAAAGGAACCAGAACCAGTGGACACGACGACTCTCGCCGACGTCACCGGTAGCCTCTCGACGGTCGGGTACGGCCTCGCCGCGATCGGCCCGGGCATCGGCCTCGGCATCCTGTTCGGCAAGACGATCGAGGGCATGGCGCGCCAGCCCGAGATGGCCGGCCAGCTGCGTTCGTTCACCTTCATCGGCCTGGCGTTCATCGAGGTGCTCGCGCTCCTCGGCATCGTGACGCCGTTCTTCTTGAAGTGATCGGCGCGCAGCTGTCCTCCGCCGCCAGCGGCCTCGCGCTCGCCGCCGAGGACACCGGTTCCGACCAGAACCCGCTCCTGCCCGAGACCTACGACATCATCTGGTCGTTGGTCATCGTCCTGGTGATCGGGTTCGTCTTCATCAAGTACGTCCTGCCCAAGTTCCAGGCCGTGCTCGACGAGCGTGCGGAGAAGATCCAGGGCGGCCTCGAGAAGGCCGAGAAGTCCCAGGAAGAGGCCGACGCCCTGCTGGCGCAGTACCACCAGCAGCTGCAGGAGGCCCGTACCGAGGCCGCGACCATCCGCGAGGAGGCGCGCGCCGAGGGTTCCGCCATCGTGGACGACCTGCGCCGCAAGGCGTCGACCGACGCTGAGCGCATCGTCGACGCCGCCCAGCGGCAGATCGAGGCGGAGCGTCAGGCCGCGTCGGTGTCGCTGCGCAACGACGTCGGTCAGCTCGCCACCGAGCTCGCGTCGCGCATCGTGGGCGAGTCGCTCGCCGACAGCGCGCGCCAGTCCCGCGTGGTCGACCGCTTCCTCGACGACCTCGAGAACGGCGCCGCCGCGGTCGAGGCCGAGGCGACGACGACAGGTGGGGAAGCGCGATGACCACGGACGCGACGAGCACCACGAACGCCGTCATGCGCGGCGAGTCGGGCGCCTCGCTCGCGAGCGCCCAGGAGAGCTTCGAGCCCGTGCTCGTGGCCGCTGGCGCGGACGCGAGGACGCTCGGTGAGCAGCTCTTCGCGCTGTCCGACGCGCTCGACGGATCGGGGAGCCTGCGCCGCACGCTCACCGACCCGTCGCTCCCGGCCCAGGCGAAGGCCACCGTGGTGCGCCAGCTCCTCGGTGCGTTCGACGAGCGGGTCCGCGACCTCGCGGAGACCCTCGTGGCGGCGCGCTGGACGCAGGAGCTCGACCTCGGCCACGCGGTCGAGCACATCGCCCTCGAGGCGGTGCTCGCGTCGGCCCAGGCCCGCGAGGCGCTCGTGACGGTCGAGGACGAGCTGTTCCGCATCACGCGGCTGCTCTCCGGCCAGCGCGAGCTGCGGACCGCGCTGTCCGACCCGCAGGCGACCGTGGAGAACCGGATCACGCTCGTCGACTCGCTCTTCGCGGGCAAGGTCGACGACGTGACCCTGCTGCTCGCGCGCCGGGCCACGACGAACCTGCGGCACCGCCGGTTCGTGCCCAACCTGCTGGCCTACTCGGACATCGCGGCCGAGCGTCGCCGTCGTCTCGTCGCAGGCGTGACGTCGGCCGTCGACCTCACGCCCGCTCAGCTCGACCGGCTCGCCGGGATCCTCGAGCGCGCGTACGGCCGCCCCGTCCAGCTCAACGTCACGGTCGACACCGCGGTCCTCGGGGGGCTGCGGGTCCAGGTCGGCGCCGACGTCATCGACTCGACCATGCTCTCGCGCCTCGCCGACGCCCGTCGGCGGCTCGTGAGCTGACCCGGGTGCCCACCGCCTCACGGCGCCCCGACAGAACTCAGGCCGCACAGCCCGTGCGGTCACGACAGGAGAAGAACCCATGGCTGAGCTGACGATCCGGCCCGACGAGATCCGGGCCGCGCTGGACAGCTTCGTGAAGTCCTACGAGCCCGAGAACGCGGTCGCCGAAGAGGTCGGCCGTGTGACCCTCGCCGCGGACGGCATCGCGCAGGTCGAGGGCCTGCCCGGCGCCATGGCGAACGAGCTCCTGCGCTTCGAGGACGGGACCCTCGGTCTCGCGCTGAACCTCGACGTGCGCGAGATCGGCGTGGTCGTCCTCGGCGAGTTCACCGGTATCGAGGAGGGCCAGGAGGTCCGCCGGACCGGCGAGGTGCTCTCGGTCGCCGTCGGCGACGGGTACCTCGGCCGCGTGGTCGACCCGCTGGGCCAGCCGATCGACGGCCTCGGTGAGATCGCCACGGAGGGGCGCCGCGCGCTCGAGCTCCAGGCGCCGGGCGTCATGGACCGCAAGAGCGTCCACGAGCCGCTCCAGACCGGCCTCAAGGCGATCGACGCGATGATCCCGATCGGGCGCGGCCAGCGCCAGCTGATCATCGGCGACCGCCAGACCGGCAAGACCGCGATCGCGATCGACACGATCATCAACCAGAAGGCGAACTGGGACTCGGGCGACCCCGAGAAGCAGGTCCGCTGCATCTACGTCGCGATCGGCCAGAAGGGCTCGACGATCGCCGGCGTGCGCGGCGCCCTCGAGGAGGCCGGCGCGCTCGAGTACACGACCATCGTCGCGGCACCCGCGTCCGACCCGGCCGGCTTCAAGTACCTGGCGCCCTACACCGGCTCGGCCATCGGCCAGCACTGGATGTACGGCGGCAAGCACGTCCTCATCATCTTCGACGACCTGTCGAAGCAGGCCGAGGCCTACCGTGCCGTGTCGCTGCTCCTGCGCCGTCCGCCGGGCCGCGAGGCCTACCCGGGCGACGTCTTCTACCTGCACTCCCGTCTGCTCGAGCGTTGCGCGAAGCTGTCGGACGAGCTGGGCGCGGGCTCGATGACGGGTCTCCCGGTCATCGAGACGAAGGCGAACGACGTGTCGGCGTACATCCCGACCAACGTCATCTCCATCACCGACGGCCAGATCTTCCTGCAGTCGGACCTCTTCAACGCCGACCAGCGCCCCGCGGTCGACGTCGGCATCTCGGTGTCGCGCGTCGGTGGCTCGGCCCAGGTCAAGGCCATGAAGAAGGTCTCCGGCACGCTGAAGCTCGACCTGGCGCAGTACCGCTCGCTCGAGGCGTTCGCGATGTTCGCGTCCGACCTCGACGCGGCCTCCCGCGCGCAGCTCACCCGGGGCGCCCGCCTCACCGAGCTGCTCAAGCAGGGCCAGTACTCGCCGTACCCGGTCGAGGACCAGGTCGCGTCGATCTGGGCCGGCACCAAGGGCAAGCTCGACGACGTCCCGCTCGAGGACGTGCGTCGGTTCGAGTCCGAGCTGCTGGACTACCTGCGCCGCCACACCGAGGTGCTGAGCATCATCGGTGGGACGGGCAAGCTCGAGTCGGACACCGAGGAGTCTCTCGCGGCGGGCGTCGACGCGTTCCGCGAGACGTTCCTCAAGGGTGACGGCACGCCGCTCGTCGGCGAGGCCACCGAGGACGAGGTGCCCGAGGTCGAGCAGGAGCAGATCGTCCGCCAGAAGAGGGCGTGACCCGTGGCAGGTTCCCAGCGCGTCTACAAGGCGCGCATCAAGTCGACGCAGTCGCTCAAGAAGATCTTCCGGGCGATGGAGCTGATCGCGGCCTCGCGCATCGGCAAGGCGCGCGACCGTGTCGCTGACTCGACCCCGTACGCCCGCGCGATCACGCGCGCGGTGTCCGCGGTCGCGACCCACGCGCACGTCGCGCACCCGCTGACGACGCCGCGCACGGACACCGACGCGGTGGCCGTGCTGATCGTGACGTCGGACCGCGGCATGGCGGGCGCCTACGCGGCGTCCGCGATCCGCGAGACGGAGCGCCTGATCGAGCACCTGCAGTCCGAGGGCAAGACCGTGCGGCTGTACGTCGCGGGTCGCCGTGCCGTGTCGTACTACGCGTTCCGCGGCCGCGAGCTCGCGGGCGAGTGGACGGGTGGCTCGGACGCCCCGACGCCGGAGACGGCGGAGGAGATCTCGACCGAGCTCCTGCGCGCGTTCCGTGCGCCGGCCGACGAGGGCGGCGTCAGCGAGCTGCACGTCGTCTACACGCAGTTCGTCAACATGGTCACGCAGACGCCGCGCGTGATCCGGCTGCTGCCGCTCGAGGTCGTCGAGGAGGTCGTGCCGGCCCAGGAAGGCGAGCTCCTGCCGGTGTACGACTTCGCGCCGTCCGCCGAGGCGGTGCTCGACGCGATCCTGCCGCGCTACGTGCGCACCCGGATCTTCAACTGCCTGCTGCAGGCGGCGGCGTCCGAGCTCGCCGCACGTCAGCGGGCGATGCACACCGCGACCGAGAACGCCGAGGACCTGATCCGCATGTACACGCGGCTCGCGAACCAGGCCCGCCAGGCAGACATCACCCAGGAGATCAGCGAGATCGTGTCGGGCGCCGACGCACTCGCTGCGTCGTGAGGAAGAGGACATCATGACCGCCACCACCGTGGAAGCCACGGCCGAGCACGCCAGCGGACCCGCCACGGGTCGCGTCGCGCGTGTGATCGGCCCCGTCGTCGACATCGAGTTCCCCGTCGACGCCATCCCCGACATCTACAACGCGCTGACGGTCGAGATCGACCTCTCCTCGCAGGGCGAGGGCGAGAAGTCGTTCACGCTCAAGCTCGAGGTCGCGCAGCACCTCGGCGACTCGCTCGTGCGTGCCATCGCGCTCAAGCCGACCGACGGCCTCGTCCGCGGCGCCGTCGTCACCGACACGGGTGCGCCGATCTCGGTGCCCGTCGGCGACGTCACCAAGGGCCACGTCTTCGACGTGACCGGCGAGGTGCTGAACGCCGAGCCGGGCGAGAAGATCGAGGTCACCGAGCGCTGGCCGATCCACCGCAAGCCCCCGGCCTTCGACCAGCTCGAGTCGAAGACCACCATGTTCGAGACGGGCATCAAGGTCATCGACCTGCTGACCCCGTACGTGCAGGGTGGGAAGATCGGCCTCTTCGGTGGTGCGGGCGTCGGCAAGACCGTCCTGATCCAGGAGATGATCTACCGCGTCGCCAACAACCACAACGGTGTGTCGGTGTTCGCGGGCGTCGGCGAGCGCACGCGTGAGGGCAACGACCTCATCGAGGAGATGACCGACTCGGGCGTCATCAAGCAGACGGCCCTCGTGTTCGGCCAGATGGACGAGCCGCCGGGCACGCGTCTCCGCGTCGCGCTGTCCGCCCTGACGATGGCGGAGTACTTCCGCGACGTGCAGAAGCAGGACGTGCTGCTGTTCATCGACAACATCTTCCGCTTCACGCAGGCGGGCTCCGAGGTGTCGACGCTGCTCGGCCGCATGCCGTCCGCGGTGGGCTACCAGCCGAACCTCGCCGACGAGATGGGTGTGCTCCAGGAGCGCATCACCTCGACGCGCGGTCACTCGATCACCTCGCTGCAGGCGATCTACGTGCCGGCCGACGACTACACCGACCCGGCGCCGGCGACGACGTTCGCGCACCTCGACGCGACGACCGAGCTCAGCCGTGAGATCGCCTCGCGCGGCCTGTACCCCGCGGTGGACCCGCTGGCCTCGACCAGCCGCATCCTCGACCCGCGCTACGTGGGCAAGGACCACTACGAGGTCGCGACGCAGGTCAAGTCGATCCTGCAGCGCAACAAGGAGCTCCAGGACATCATCGCGATCCTCGGTGTGGACGAGCTCTCGGAGGAGGACAAGACGATCGTCGCGCGTGCGCGCCGCATCCAGCAGTTCCTCTCCCAGAACACGTACATGGCGGAGCAGTTCACGAACGTGCCCGGCTCCACGGTGCCGCTCTCGGAGACCGTCGAGGCGTTCCAGAAGATCGCGGCCGGCGAGTTCGACCACATCGCCGAGCAGGCCTTCTTCAACATCGGTGGCCTCGAGGACCTCGAGCGCAACTGGGCCCGCATCCAGAAGGAGTACGGCGTCTGACGACGTCGTCCGGATCGCATCGACTGAGGAGCAGCAGTGGCAGAGCTTGACGTGGACCTCGTGACCACGGACCGCACGATCTGGGCCGGCAAGGCCCGGCTCGTGGTCGCGCCCGCGGCCGACGGCGAGATCGGCGTGCTCGCAGGGCACACGCCGCTCCTGTCGGTGCTCAAGCCGGGCACCATCCGGGTGCGCCTCGCCGAGGGTGGCTCGGTCGAGGCCGACATCGAGGGTGGCTTCATCTCGGTCGACTCCAACCGCCTCACCGCGGTCGTCGACGGCGCCACCCTGCGCACCGGCTCGGTAGCCGAGGCGCACTGAGGACCGCCTGACGTGACGCCCCTGGTCTGGATCCTGCTCGCGCTGCTCGTCGCAGCGTTCGCAGTGATCGGACTGGGGGCGTCTCGTCTGCGTACCCTCGCGGGCCGCACCGGCACCTTCGAGTGCGGGTTCCGCACGACCACGCGGCGGGGGAGCCACGTGTCGCTGGGCTTCGCCCAGTTCCGGGCCGAGCGGGTCGACTGGTGGCGCTGCTGGTCGCTCTTCCCGCGCCCCAAGCGGTCGTGGCGGCGCGACCGCCTGCGCGTCGTCTCGCGCGCGCTCGTCACGGGCGGCCCGCGGGGCGACGTCGTCGTCGTCCGCTGCGAGCACGAGGGCGTGACCTTCGAGCTGACGATGGCCCCCGGCGCCTACGCCGGCCTCGCGGCGTGGCTCGAGGCCGCGCCCCCCACCTTCTACGGCGTGGTCGTCTAGGCTCGACGGCTGCGGCCCGTCCCGCGCGGCGCCTCGCCCGTGCCGTCGAACCCTCCGGAAGGACTCTCCGTGCGTCTCGTCGTCGCCGACTGCTCGGCACGCTACAGCGGCCGGCTCGCCGCGCAGCTCCCGTTCGCGACCCGCCTGCTGGTGGTGAAGGCCGACGGCAGCGTGCTGCTCCACTCGGACGGCGGCTCCTACAAGCCGCTCAACTGGATGAGCCCGCCGTGCACGCTGCTCGTCCACGAGCCGTCCGAGGAGCAGGCGGCGCAGGGCGTCACCCAGGTGTGGACGGTCCAGCACCACAAGTCCGACGACCGCCTGGAGATCGAGCTGCACGCGGTGCACCACGACTCGGCGCACGAGCTCGGGGTCGACCCCGGGCTGATCAAGGACGGTGTCGAGGCACACCTCCAGGAGCTCCTGGCGGCGCAGATCGAGCTGCTCGGCGCGGGGCACACGCTCGTGCGCCGCGAGTACCCGACGGCGATCGGCCCGGTCGACATCCTCGCCCGGGACCCGCGGGGTGCCTCGGTCGCCGTCGAGCTCAAGCGCCGTGGCGACATCGACGGCGTCGAACAGCTGACCCGCTACCTCGAGCTGCTCAACCGTGACCCACTGCTCGCGCCCGTCCAGGGCGTGTTCGCCGCCCAGGAGATCAAGCCGCAGGCGCGCGTGCTCGCGACCGACCGGGGCATCCGGTGCCTGGTCCTGGACTACGACGCGATGCGCGGTGTCGACGACGTGGAGTCGCGGCTCTTCTGAGAGCCTGTTCGCCGAGCGCGACCCCCCCCGCGTGGTCGGGTGCGCGGGTGGGCGCGGCGAGCTGGTTCGGGCTGTCGTGCTTCGGCCCGGGGGGCCGTGCGCACTCCTTGACGCCCTTCACCACCTCCCCGCACCCACCCGTCGACTGTCGTCTCGCCGTCGATCCTCTTCGGGCTCGCTGAAGTGGGCCCCCCGTACGGCTTGCTTCGCGGGGTACCGCTCCCGGACGCCTTCTCTGCAAGGTTCGCCGCCGGGCCGGCTCTTTCGAGGTTCCCCGCCGGGCGGGCTCCTTCGCGAGGTTCGCCGCGCACGCCCGAGGGGGCGCGGTCTGCGACCCGGGCTCGGTCCGGCCGGCCCAGGGTCAGTTGTGAGGAGTCCTGCCGAATGCGCGAGAATCGGACCATGACGTCCGACGCCGCCTCGTCCGTGCCCGCCTCGACCGCCCCGCAGTCGCCGACCCGCGCGTACCGCGGCCGGGTGGTGCTCCCGCGCGAGGTCCTCGACGACGGTGCTGTCGTCGTCGACGGCACCACCATCGCGTGGGTGGGGCGCGCGTCCGAGGCCGCTGCCGCGGGCTACGGCGCCGTCGTCGCTGCCGCGGGGGAGCCGGTGCCGGGCGCGACGGTGCTGCCCGGGCTCGTGGACCTGCACGACCACGGCGGCGGCGGCGCGAGCTTCCCCGACGCGGGCGACGCCGACACCGCCCGCGTGGCCGTGCGCGAGCACCTGGCGCACGGCACGACCAGCCTCGTGGCGTCGCTCGTGACGGCCCCGCGCGACGTCCTGCTGGCGCGGACCGCGATGCTCGCCGACCTCGCCGACGCGGGAGAGCTCGCCGGGATCCACCTCGAGGGCCCGTTCCTGTCGCCCGACCGGTGCGGCGCCCAGAACCCCGCCGACATGCTCGCAGGCGACCCGAAGCTCGTGCGGGCGGTCGCCGAGGCGGCGCGCGGCCACCTCGTCACCATGACGGTCGCGCCCGAGATCGAGGGCGTCCAGGACCCGGGCGGCGTGATCGAGACGCTCGTGGAGGTCGGCGCGATCCCGTCGGTCGGGCACACCGACGCGCACTGGAGCGTGACCGAGGGGGCCATCGCCGTCGGCTCTGCCGCCCTCGAGCGCGCCGGCGCACGCGCCCGGTCACCGCGGCTCACGGCGACGCACCTGTTCAACGGCATGCGGCCTCTGCACCATCGCGACCCCGGTCCCATCGCCGCCTGCCTGGAGGCGGCGAAGCGCGGCAAGATCGTCGTCGAGCTCGTGGGGGACGGGACGCACCTCGACCCGGGCACCGTCGCGACGGTCTTCGAGCTGGTCGGCGCTGACGCCGTCGCCCTCGTCACGGACGCCATGGCGGCCGCGGGCATGGCGGACGGCGCCTACCAGCTGGGTCCCATGGCGGTGGTCGTGGCGGACGGCGTGGCACGCCTCGCGGACGGGTCCGCCGAGGGTGGAGCGATCGCGGGCGGCACCGCGCACCTGCTCGACGTCGTGAGGCACACCGTCGCGGCGGGTGTCCCGCTCGCGGACGCGGTGCGTGCCGCGTCGCTGACGCCGGCGGGGGTCCTCGGGCGGTCGGACGTCGGTGCACTCGAGGCCGGACGCCGCGCGGACCTCGTGGTCACCGACGCCGCGCTCGGCGTGCAGTCCGTCGTGCGGGCGGGGGAGCCCGTCGCCTGACGGCGCTCGTCCGCGCCCGACCGTGTCACCCGCGGCACGGACGGCGACACGCCGGGCGTGCGCGACACGCCGGTCGGTGACAACTTTCTCGAGCCCGCCGCAGCGGCCTTTCGTCCGTTATGTCCGGGCGGGAGGAGGTCGAGGGCGAGGCGCGCAACCGGGGCGAACCGGACGCCGGGCCGACCCTTCACAGCCTGTGGAACGTCGTCCTGCACAGCCTGTGGACGCGTCGTCGCGAGGGCGGAGACGCGCCGATCGGGCGGTGGACAACCCGGTGTGTGGGTGGCCCCTGGGACCCTGGAGAGAGGGCGTCAGAAGGCCCCCAGGGTCGGCGTCGAGAGGTGGTGACGGCGGTCGATGGGTGAAGTTCGACCACGACATCTAGTGCCCGCGCGGCGTCCGGCCACTAGGTATAGTGTTCTGAACCGAGGGAGAGACCTACTCCCCGGCGAATGACACAGACGTAGTTCCACCGACGTCGTTCGAGGTCAGAGGGCCTCCCGGCCACCCCACGAGGGGCCGGGACGCGACCCACCGCGAACCGCCGGCCGACCTCGCCACAGCAGTCGGGCACCACCAAGACACGAAGGGGACAGCGATGAGCATCACGGTCTACAGCAAGCCGGCGTGCGTCCAGTGCGAGGCGACCAAGCGCGCGCTCGACAAGAAGGGCCTCGAGTACGACGTCGTCGACGTCACCGAGGACCCCGAGGCGCTGGCGCTGGTCCGTGAGCTCGGCTACCTCCAGGCGCCCGTCGTGGTGGCCGACGACACGCACTGGTCGGGCTTCCGTCCCGACCAGATCACCGCGCTCGCCGCGAAGGTCGCCACGCTCGCCTGACGAGCAGCCGCTCGCCGGGCGGCACCGCACCAACCGATCCACCGCCGTCGCAGGGGGGACACCATGGGTGACCTCGTCTACTTCTCCAGCGTCTCGGAGAACACGCACCGCTTCGTCGAGAAGCTGCGGCTCACCGAGCTGGGGATGGGTGTGCGGAGGATCCCGCTGCGGCCCACCGAGGGCTTCCTGCGGGTCGACGAGCCGTACGTGCTCCTGGTCCCGACCTACGGGGGTGGGAACGAGGGCGGCGCGGTGCCGCGGCAGGTCGTGAAGTTCCTCAACGACCCGCACAACCGTTCCCTGATCCGCGGCGTCGTGGCGGCAGGGAACACCAACTTCGGCGAGGCCTACTGCATCGCCGGCGACATCATCTCCACGAAGTGCCAGGTCCCGTACCTGTATGCCTTCGAACTGCTTGGGACAGCCGAGGACGTCATGCGCGTCCGCGACGGATTGGGGCGATTTTGGCAACGACAGCAGCAGATCCCGGCGTGAGCACCAGCCTCGCCACCGCCCCCGGCGAGGTCTCGGCACCTGGGCTCGTGGAGCTCGACTACCACGCGCTCAACGCGATGCTGAACCTCTACGGCGCGGACGGGAAGATCCAGTTCGACCGTGACCGGCAGGCCGCGCGGCAGTACTTCCTGCAGCACGTGAACCAGAACACGGTGTTCTTCCACGACCTGGACGAGAAGCTCGACTACCTGGTCGACAACGACTACTACGAGTCCGACGTCCTCGAGCAGTACTCGCGGGAGTTCGTGAAGCAGCTCTTCGAGCTCGCGTACTCGAAGAAGTTCCGCTTCGACACGTTCCTCGGTGCGTTCAAGTACTACACGAGCTACACGCTCAAGACGTTCGACGGGAAGCGCTACCTCGAGCGCTTCGAGGACCGCGTCTGCATGGTGGCGCTCAGCCTCGCCGCCGGCGACGAGCAGCTCGCGACGGAGATCGTCGAGGAGGTCATCTCGGGCCGGTTCCAGCCCGCGACCCCGACGTTCCTCAACGCCGGCAAGAAGCAGCGCGGCGAGCCCGTGTCGTGCTTCCTGCTCCGCATCGAGGACAACATGGAGTCCATCGCGCGCGGCATCAACTCCGCGCTGCAGCTCTCCAAGCGCGGCGGCGGCGTGGCGCTCCTGCTCAGCAACATCCGCGAGCACGGTGCGCCCATCAAGAAGATCGAGAACCAGTCGTCGGGCGTCATCCCCGTGATGAAGCTCCTCGAGGACTCCTTCTCGTACGCGAACCAGCTCGGCGCGCGCCAGGGCGCGGGCGCGGTGTACCTCAACGCGCACCACCCCGACATCATGCGGTTCCTCGACACCAAGCGGGAGAACGCGGACGAGAAGATCCGCATCAAGACCCTCTCGCTCGGCGTCGTCATCCCGGACATCACGTTCGAGCTCGCGCGCAAGAACGAGGACATGTACCTCTTCTCGCCGTACGACGTCGAGCGCATCTACGGCAAGCCGTTCGCCGACATCTCGGTCACCGAGAAGTACGACGAGATGGTCGACGACTCGCGCATCAAGAAGACCAAGATCAACGCGCGCCAGTTCTTCCAGACGCTCGCGGAGCTCCAGTTCGAGTCCGGGTACCCGTACATCATGTTCGAGGACACGGTGAACAAGGCCAACCCCAACGAGGGCAAGGTCACCCACTCGAACCTGTGCTCGGAGATCCTCCAGGTCTCGACGCCGTCGACGTTCAACGACGACCTCTCCTACGCGCACACCGGCCGCGACATCTCGTGCAACCTCGGGTCGCTGAACATCGCGAAGACGATGGACTCGCCGGACCTCGCGAAGACCGTCGAGACTGCGATCCGTGCCCTCACCGCCGTCGCCGACCAGACTGCGATCGACTCGGTGCCGTCCGTGCGCCGCGCCAACGACCTCGGCCACGCGATCGGCCTCGGGCAGATGAACCTCCACGGCTACCTCGCCCGCGAGCGCGTGCACTACGGGTCCGAGGAAGGCGTCGACTTCACGAACATCTACTTCTACACGGTCGCGTTCCACGCGATCGCCGCCTCGAACAAGCTCGCCATCGAGCGCGGCCAGAAGTACTACAACTTCGAGAAGTCCACCTACGCCAGCGGCGCGTACTTCGACAAGTACACCGACCGGGTGTGGGAGCCTGCGACGCCGCGCGTCGCCGAGCTCTTCACCGAGGCCGGCGTCCGGATCCCCACCCAGGACGACTGGCGCGCCCTCAAGGCGTCCGTCATGGAGCACGGTCTCTACAACCAGAACCTCCAGGCGGTCCCGCCCACCGGCTCGATCTCGTACATCAACAACTCGACGTCGTCGATCCACCCGGTGCCCTCGAAGATCGAGATCCGCAAGGAAGGCAAGCTCGGGCGCGTCTACTACCCGGCGCCGTACCTCACGAACGACAACCTCGAGTACTACGAGGACGCGTACGAGATCGGCTACGAGAAGATCATCGACACCTACGCGGCCGCCACGCAGCACGTCGACCAGGGTCTGTCGCTGACGCTGTTCTTCAAGGACACCGCCACCACGCGCGACGTCAACCGCGCGCAGATCTACGCCTGGAAGAAGGGCATCAAGACGCTCTACTACATCCGGGTCCGCCAGATGGCGTTGGAGGGGACCGAGGTGGATGGTTGCGTCTCGTGCATGCTCTGAGCAACTGAATCGGGTCCGCCCGGCCCGCGATGCCGCGGGGGACGGTGCGCCGGGTCTTCCATCCGGCCGCTCGTTCCTCGCGGCCTCCCGCCAGACCCGCCACGACCCGGCGCACCGTCCCCCGCGGCACCGCTCGGCTGTCAGGTCGCCTTCCTGCCCGACGGCGCCACGTTCGTAGATCCGCCCACCTCGGTCTTCCCGGGGTACAGAGAGAGAAGAAGCTGATGTCACCCTCCGGGAAGCTCAAGCTCATCGACCGCGTCAGCGCAATCAACTGGAACCGGCTCGAGGACGACAAGGACCTCGAGGTCTGGGAGCGGTTGACCGGGAACTTCTGGCTGCCCGAGAAGGTGCCGGTGTCGAACGACATCCAGAGCTGGCACACGCTCACGCCGCAGGAGCAGGAGCTCACCACGCGCGTGTTCACCGGCCTGACGCTGCTCGACACGATCCAGGGGACCGTGGGGGCAGTCAGCCTCATCCCCGACGCGCTGACGCCCCACGAGGAGGCCGTCTACACGAACATCGCGTTCATGGAGTCGGTGCACGCGAAGTCGTACTCCTCGATCTTCTCGACGCTCATCTCGACGCAGGAGATCGACGAGGCGTTCCGCTGGTCGGAGGAGAACCCCAACCTGCAGCGCAAGGCCGAGATCGTCCTCGAGTACTACCGGGGCGACTCGCCGCTCAAGCGCAAGGTCGCCTCCACGCTGCTGGAGTCGTTCCTGTTCTACTCGGGCTTCTACCTGCCGATGCACTGGTCGAGCCGCGCGAAACTCACCAACACGGCCGACCTGATCCGCCTCATCATCCGCGACGAGGCGGTGCACGGGTACTACATCGGCTACAAGTACCAGAAGGGCCTCGAGCGCCTCACCGAGGCCGAGCGCGACGACCTCAAGGCCTACACGTACGAGCTGCTGTTCGAGCTCTACGAGAACGAGGTCCAGTACACCGCCGACCTCTACGACGGCGTCGGGCTCACCGAGGACGTCAAGAAGTTCCTGCGGTACAACGCCAACAAGGCGCTCATGAACCTGGGCTACGAGGCGCTGTTCCCCAAGGACGAGACCGACGTCAACCCGGCGATCCTCGCCGCGCTCAGCCCGAACGCCGACGAGAACCACGACTTCTTCTCCGGCTCCGGCTCCTCGTACGTCATCGGCAAGGCCGTGGCGACCGAGGACGAGGACTGGGAGTTCTGACACCACCCCCGTTCTCCCCGGAAGGGCGGCGCGCGCGGCCGCCCGCCCTTCCGGCGGGCTCGTTCCAGAGCCCGGAACCAGGCAGGACGACGTCCCGTCAGAAGACCGCGCGGTCCTCCGTCACCGGGGGCAGCGCTGACCACGGGAACGTGATCCACAGGTCGGTGTCGCGCCACGAGTACTCGGGCTTCACGATCGACCGGGGCTTCGTGTAGAGCACCGCCGACCGCACGTCCGCGCCGTGGCCCGCGAGCATGTCGAGGACGAGCCGCAGGGTCCGCCCGGAGTCGGCGACGTCGTCGACCACGAGCACCCGCTTCCCGCCGAGGTCGGCGGTGTCCATGAGGGGCGGGAGCACGCGCGGGTCGTCGAGGGTGCGGCCGATGTCCGTGTAGAACTCGACGTTGAGCGTCCCCACGCCCTTCGAGCCGAGGGCGTAGGCGATCGCGCCGCCGGGCACGAGCCCGCCGCGGGCGACCGCGACGACGACGTCGGGGAGCCAGCCGCTGTCCGTCACCTGCAGGGCGAGCTCGCGGGATGCGCGACCGAACATGTCCCAGGTGAGGACCTCGCGCTCGAAAGACACCGTCATGGCACCGACCCTAACGGGCGCGGCTGTGACGCTCCGCCGCCGAGCCCTGGCCTGTCGCCTCGAGACGGCAGGGTCGAATCCTCACGAGTCGTAGGCAGTGACGAAGCCTGCGCGGAGGCGTCCCAGGAAGTGCAGTGCCGTGGCGTGATAGTCGAGGGTGTGGTTGACGTGCGCCGTGCCCGGCCGTCCCGCGTCGAGCCCCGCGTGGAGCAGCCCCCACCCGACCTCGCGGACCATGTTGAGGTACTTGAAGTCGTGCAGGGCCGCCACGTGCCGGTCGTCGTCCTCCCCGAAGTAGGTCTCGAGCAGGAGGCGCTCCTCAGCGGGCGTGTACGACTCGTGGAACGCCGGGGTCGCCAGGTCGAAGTAGACGTTTCCGACGCCTGACAGCTCCCAGTCGAGGACCATCAGCCGGCCGCCGTCGTCCATGACGTTGAACCGGTAGAAGTCGTTGTGGCAGTACGCGGTGCGGTCGCCGCGCTCCCGGGCACGCGCCTCGATCGCGTCGACCTCCTCGAGCACGTCCGCCAACCCCTCGGGCATGGTGACGCCCAGCCCACGCGCCCCGTCCAGGTAGGTGCGCACGAGCCAGAACGGGTCGCAGACCCGGGCCACGCCCTCGATGGCGTGCACCTGCCTGAGGACGCGAGCCAGCTCACGGATGTACGCGGGGTCGTGCGAGCGCTCCGGAGTGAGCAGGACGCCCGGGACGAGGGCCGTCACGAGATAGCCGTCGCCGGCGCGGACGACCTCCGGCGCGATCCCACGCGCCGCGGCGGCTCGGATCGCGGACACCTCGTCGGCGCGGCTCAAGCCGAGCGTGTCGTTCTGGTGGCCGTCGACCCGCAGGACGGCGTCGGCGGGTCCGCTGACGAGATAGGTGTCGTTGGAGTAGCCACCGTCCAGCGGGACCACCGTCGCGGTGGGCAGGCCGACATCGGCGAGGAGCCGTCGGACGGCCGTCACCGGATCTTCCGGTCGGGCGCCGTCCGGTGCGGTCGTCAGGCTCATCGCTCTCCCGATCGTCAGGGCCAGGGGCGGCTGTGCCGTCTCGTCGCCGGATCTTCCGTCAGTCGTCGCCGCCTGCGCAAGCGTGTCCTCGGCGCCGCCGGGGGAGACCGGTGCCGGAACGACGACGGCGCCGCCCCCGTCCGGGGAGCGGCGCCGTCAGGCGTGGGCCTGGGATCAGGAGGCCGACTGGGCGTCGAGGATGTCGACGACGAAGATCAGCGTCGAGTTCGCCGGGATCGAGCCGGAGGCCTGGTCGCCGTAGCCCAGCGACGGCGGGATCACCAGGAGCACCTGGGAGCCGACGGTCTGGCCGGCGAGGCCCTTGCCCCAGCCCTGGACGACCTGGCTCAGGCTGAACGTCGCGGGGGCGCCCCGCTTCCAGCTCGAGTCGAACGCGGTGCCGTTGGTCAGCCAGCCGGAGTACTGGACGGTCACGCTGTCGGTCGACTTGACCTTGGCGCCCTTGCCCTTGATGAGCGGCTGTACGACGAGGCTCTTGGAGGCCTTGTAGCCCTTGGGGATCGTGATGCTGGGCTCGCCGGTGGTGCCGTTGAGCTTCACGGCCGGGAGGCCCGACTTCGGGGTCACGGCCGTGCCCTCGGCGCGGAGCGGGATCGACTTCGCCGACTCGACGTCGAGGCTGTAGACGTAGGTGACGGCCTTGCCCTCGGAGTCCTGCGACGGGGCCGCGTAGACGATGCGGGTGCCGACCTTCTGGCCCTTGAGGGCCGCGGCGAGCTGCGGGACGATGCTCGACTCGCTGAAGTACATCGACTGCGGGCTGCTCGAGTAGGTGTCGCCCAGCGCGGTGCCGTCGGAGCCCTGGACGGCGACGCTGTCGATCGAGAGCATCTCGCCCTCCTTGATCTCCGTCCCGGTCCCGGCCTTCTCGACGCGGGCGACGGCGCCCGTGACAGTGAAGTTCTTGGGGACGGTGAGCGTCGGCTTCTTGCCGACGTCGCCCTTGACGGTCACCTTCGCGAGGGCGGCGACGTCGGCGGCGCTCGAGGTGGCGGCGGACGTCGACGCGGCGGTGGAGGTGTCCGACGCCTTGGGCGAGTCCTTGTCGTCGCTCGAGCAGCCGGCGAGGGCGAGCGCCCCGGTGAGCGCGACGGCGACGAGTCCGGTCGCGGTCCGGGCGCGGAGCACGGTGCGGTTCTTCACGAGGGATGATCCTTCGGGTCGTGGACGCGGCCGTTGAGGCTGCGAGGCTCGGGCCACCCTAGTGGACCTTTCTGTGAGGCTCCTGGCTCCGAACCGGGCGTCGCCCCGTCTGCCAGAATCGAGAGGTGCCCACGTCCCGCCGCTCCCGCCGCCACCAGACCGAGCACCGCCCCCTCGACCTCGAGCGGGCGCGCGGGGGTGCGCGCGTCGAGCACGGCGCCGACGGCGAGTGGACGGTACGGACCGTCCGGTCCGCTGACAAGAGCTACACGTGCCCGGGCTGTCGCCAGACGATCCCGCCGGGCGTCGAGCACGTCGTCGCGTGGGCGAACGACGGGATGTTCGGCGCCGACGCCGCGCTCGACGCGCGACGGCACTGGCACGCGTCCTGCTGGGAGGCGCGGCTGCGCCGACGTTGAGCGTGCGCCCGTCGGTAGGCTCGGGGGCGATGACCACCGAACCGATCCGCTCCATGACGGTCCTGCCCGCGCGGCGCGAGGACGTCGAGCTGCACACCGCCGACGGCCTGACGCTGGTCGGCGAGCTCGCCCTCCCGGCGACCCGTGAGCCGGCGGCGACCCTCGTGACGCTGCACCCCCTGCCGACGCACGGGGGCTTCATGGACTCCCACGTCTTCCGGAAGGCCGCGTGGCGCCTGCCCGCGCTCGCCGACCTCGCCGTCCTGCGCTTCAACACGCGCGGCACGTCCTCGCCGCGAGGCACGAGCGAGGGGGCGTTCGACGGCGGCGACGCCGAGCGGTTCGACGTGGGCGCGGCCGTCGACTACGTCGAGTTCAACGACCTGCCGCACCCGTGGCTCGTCGGCTGGTCGTTCGGCACGGAGCTCGCGCTCAAGCACGGTGCGGACCCGGCGGTCGAGGGAGCGGTCCTGCTCTCGCCGCCGCTCCACCGCGCGACCGACGCCGACCTCGACGCCTGGGCGGCGTTCGGGCGGCCTCTCGTGGTGCTCGTGCCGGAGCACGACGACTACCTGCGCCCGGACGAGGCCCGCCGCCGGTTCGCGCGCGTCCCGCAGGCGGAGGTGATCCCCGTCGACGGCGGCAAGCACCTGTGGGTGGGGGAGGGCCAGGTGCGACGCGTCCTGGACGAGATCGTCCGGCACGTGAACCCGGCGTGCCCCGTGCCGCTGCCCACCGAGTACGACCCGGACGGAGGAGA
Source organism: Luteimicrobium sp. NPDC057192 (assembly GCF_042670205.1). Taxonomy (NCBI): domain Bacteria; kingdom Bacillati; phylum Actinomycetota; class Actinomycetes; order Micrococcales; genus Luteimicrobium; species Luteimicrobium sp. NPDC057192. The sequence goes on from NZ_JBHUWD010000008.1 coordinate 25,663, forward strand.
CCGATGACCGACCAGCACCCCGACCACGGCCCGCTCACGGCGGTGCTCCACGCGAGCGGCGACGAGGCCGCCCCGTTGCCGATCGTCCTGCTCCACGGGTTCCCCGTGGACCACCGGATGTGGGACGAGACCGCCGGCCACCTCGCCGGCCCGGCGCTCGCCGTCGACCTGCCCGGGTTCGGCGAGGCCCCCGACGCGGCGGGCGAGCCGTCCGTCGACGCGTTCGCCGACGCCGTCGCCGCGGCCCTCGACGCGCGGGGCGTGCGCCGTGCGGTCGTGGCGGGGATGTCGATGGGTGGGTACGTCGCACTCGCGCTCGCCGAGCGGCACCCGGCGCTCGTCGCGGGTCTCGCGCTCGTCGACACCAAGACGGTCGCCGACGCTCCGGCCGCGAGGGACAACCGGCTACGGATCGCCGCCGAGGCCGAGGCGAGCGGCACCGTCGACGCGGTGCGCGGCATGAGCGAGACGATGCTCGGGGAGACGTCGAGGCGCACCCGGCCGGACCTCGTCCGGACCGTGGGCGGCTGGATCGGTGAGCAGCGTCCGGCGTCGATCGCCTGGGCGCAGCGGGCGATGGCCGGTCGCCCGGACCGGACCGCCATCCTCGAGGCGTACGAGGGGCCGGTGACGGTCGTCGTCGGGACGGAGGACGAGCTCACGCCCGTCGAGGACTCCGAGCACACCCTCGCGCACACGAGCGCCGCGAGCGACGGGGCGCTCGTCCTCGCGCCCGACGCGGGGCACCTCGCCACGCTGGAGGCGCCGGAGCACGTCGCGGGCGCCCTCGACCGGCTGCGGGCCCGGGCGCTCGAGGGCTGAGGCGCCCGACGCGTGACGGTACCCGCCGTCACGCGTCGCGGGTACCGCCGTCCGGGGCGGCACGGAGCGCACGCTCGAGCGCGACGTCGAGGTCGACCGACTCGCCGTCCCGACCGCCCGCGCCCAGGACGAGCGGAGGGTCGCTCGGCGTCGGGGTGGTGCCCGTGAGGCGGGCCCGGAGGCTCCGGGGTGCGGTCAGCACGTAGAAGCTGCCGTCCTCGCCGACGGCGGCCGTCCGGTCGGTGCGCAGGTACCAGCCGCGCAGCGGGGTCCGGTACGAGCTCCCACCGCCGTACGCGCGTACGCGCAGCGGGACGGGAGCGGGCCCGTGCGCAAGCGCGCGCTCGACGAACTCCGCCAGCATCCGCCGCGCCCGGGCCGACTCCGCGTCCCGGCGTGCGTCGAGACGCGCCGCGAGCTCGTGCGCCGTGCGCGCGCGACGGGCGCGCTCGTCCTCGGCGCCGTCGGCGTCAGGCGTGGGCCTGCTCCTCGGCCTCGTCGGCCACCTCGGCCGCGGCCTCCGGCTCGTCCGTCACAACGGTCGCCGCGGCGCGGGCGCGCTGAGCGCGGGTGCCGGACGACGCCGGGGGCTTGGGGGGCAGCGGCGGGTTGAGCATGGAGAGCTCGGGAGTCTCGACACGCTCGGCGAGCAGGGCCCGCAGCTCGTCGAGGTACGTGGTGATCGACTCGTGCTGACGGCTCAGGTCCTGGAGCTGGCGCGTGGCCGCGAGCCGGTGCTGCTCCGCCTCGAGCGTCGCGTCCGCGACGGTCTGGTCGGCGAACGCGCGGGCGTCGGCGAGGATGCGGTCCGCGTTGCCGCGGGCCGTGGCCAGGAGGTCCTTGGCGTACTCGTCGGACTCCTGGCGGACCTTCTCGGCGTGCTCGAGGGCCGCGGCGACGCGCTCCTCGGCCTCGGCGGCCTGCGACTCGGCGGCCGCGACGAGCGCCGCCGTCTCCTTCTGTGCGCTCGCGTGGCGCTCGGCGGCCTCGCGCTCGACGTCCTCGCGGCGGGCCGCGATGTCCATCTCCGCCTCGGCGAGGGAGACGCGCGCCTTCTCGCGGAGCTCCTCCATCTCGGCCGTGACCGCAGCGGCGGCCTCCTGACCGGCGCGCTTCGCGTCGGCGAGCTGACGCTCGACCTCGACGCGCGTGCGCTCGCGCAGCTCGCTGGTCTCGCGCTCGGCGGCCTCGCGCAGCGCCGTCGTCTCCGCGGCGACCTCGGCGCGCAGGGCTGCGGCCTCGTTCTCCGTCTTGACGCGCAGCTCGGTCGTCTCGCGCTCCGTCACGGCCTTGGCCTGGGCGAGCTCGCGCTCGAGGGTGGTCCGGCGCTCGTGCTCCTCCGTGGCGAGAGCGCTCTGGATGCGCGACGCCTCGCGCTCCGCCGAACCGACGAGCTCCTCCGCGCGCCGCTGCGCGTTCACGAGCGTCGTCTCGGCCTCGCTGCCGGCGGCCGAGCGGATCTCGTCGGACTCGCGTCGCGCGTCCGCCACGAGCTCCGCGACCTCGGTCTCGGCGCGGTTGCGGATCTGGCCGGCCGCGAGGTTCGCGCGGGCCATGATGTCGGACGCCTGCTGGTTCGCCTGCGCGAGGATGTCCGAGGACTGCTCCTCCGCGGTGCGCAGGAGCTGCTCGATCCGCGAGCCCAGGCCCGAGTACGACGGCCGCTCGACCTCGCGGGCCTGGCGCTGCGCGTCGGCGACCTCTGCGCTGAGCTGCTGCACCCGGACGTCGAGGGACTCGACCTGCCCGTGGGCCTCGTCGAGCGACTTCTCGAGGTTGGCGATGCGGTTGTCGACCAGGCCGCGGTCGTAGCCGCGCATGACGATCGGGAACAGGGACTGCTCGTCGGACACGAAGACCTCCACGGATGTGTTCGGCCGCACGGGGAACGTCCCCCCGGTGACCGCGTGCGACGTGGTGCGCCCGCCTGCGCGAACGCGCGGCGATGGTCGCCGTCTGCCGGCGCGGTCTTGATCGTGTGGCCCGAATCGGAAGGATACATGGCGAGCCTGCGCCTGTGGAGGGGGCGTGAACGTGCGCGCCGAAGGGTGTGCGCGCGTTTCCGGGTATCGGGCATGCGGGACGAATCTCCAGGGGCCGCCCCTATCCTGAGGTGTCCCGCCCTGATCCTCGAGCTTCTCGAGACCCCTCGACCGGAAGGAATCGAGTGCCGTACCGCATCATCGGACTCGTCCTCGCCGTCCTCGGCGTGGTGTCCGCGGCGCTCGGCGTCGCCTCCGCGACCGTGTGGCGCGCCGACTCGACCGTCACCGCCACCACCCAGCTCCCGTCCGACGGCCCCACCCTCGTCACGACCGGGCCCGGCGTGCTCGGCCTCGTCGACGACCGCGTGAACATCACGGCCAGCGCGCCCGACGGCGGCGACGTCGTCATCGCGGTCGGCCGCGCCGACGACGTGACCGGCTGGGTCGGCGACGACCCCGCCGCCCGGGTGACCGGGATGAGCGACTGGTCGACCCTCGCCACCCGGACCACCACCGGAGACACCCCGAAGACCGCGCCCGACCCGTCGACGTCCGACATGTGGGTCTCGTCGACGTCCGGCACCGGCAAGGTCACGCTCCCGTGGGCCGCACGCCCGGGCCAGTGGTCCGTGCTCGTCGCGGCGACCGGTGACGACGCCCAGGCGCCCGCGCTCTCGCTCACGTGGGACCGCGAGGTCACGACCCCGTGGCTCTGGCCGCTCGTCGGCATCGGCGTCGTCCTCGTCGTCGTGGGGCTCGTCCTCGTGTCGGTCGGGCGCCGCAGCACCCGCAACCGTCGACAGGAGGCCGTGCTCGCCGTGGCCCGGACGTCGGTCCCCGCACCGCCCGCCGCCCGCGCCGTGGGCGACGAGCCCGCGGTCAGCACGACGACGACGCTCACCCGTCGCGAGCTGCGCGAGCAGGCGCTCCGCGAGGCCCAGAACGCCCCGCGCCGTCGCAGCCGTCAGCGCGGCGCGAAGGAGACCGAGGACGCCGAGGCCTGGGCCGGCCCCGCCGCGCCGTCCGACGAACCGGAGACGTCCACCGTCGCCATCCCGGTCGACGAGACCGCGAAGGGCGCTGCCGACGCCTGGCGCCGCCGGTGGAACGTGCCCGCCCGGATCCCCCCGATCGAGCAGCAGCCCGCGGCGCCCCCGGCCCCGTCCGCCGGCGCGCCCGGCGCCGCCGCGCCCCCTGCTGCGCCCAGCGCCACCGCGCCCGCCGCAGCACCCGCGCCCGAGCAGGGCGGCACCCCGGCGGCACCCGGCTGGGACGACATCTTCGGAGCTGGCCAGGGACGGAGGGCGCGCAAGTGACCGCCGACCTGACCCCCGCACCGACCCAGGAGCCCGTGAACTCGATGCACCCTGACGCAGCGAACCGTCACCCTGCCCCCGCCCACCGCGCACGCCGCCTCGGCCGCCTCGCTCTCCCGACGTCCGTCGCCGTCGCGGTCGGTCTCGTCACGACCGCGTGCTCGACGCCGGTCCCGCAGCCCACGCCCGAGGCCACCGTCACGCAGCCGGCGCTGAGCCTCGACCAGGACACCGCGATCCTCGGCAAGGTCGGCGACGTGCTCGCCGTCGCCGACAAGAAGCGCGACGCGAAGGCGCTCTCGCAGCGCCTCTCGGGGCCCGCGCTCGCGATGCGGACCGCGGAGCTCACGGTCGCCAAGAAGGTCAAGTCCGACGACGACGTGACCGCCCTGCCCACCAAGGTGCAGACGGTCGTCGTGCCGACGTCCACGACGTGGCCGCGCGCCGCGTTCGCGGTCTCGGCGCAGCCGTCGGGCACCGAGCCGCCGCGTCTGATGGCGCTCAAGCAGAGCTCGGCCCGCGACGACTACGCGCTGTGGGGCTGGGCACGCCTGTTCCCCGGGATCACGATGCCGACGTTCGCCGCGCCCGGCACGGGGAGCGCCGCGGTGACGTCGGACGACACGACTCTCGTCGTCACCCCGAAGACGGCGGTCGCGAGCTACGTCGACGTCCTCAACAAGGGCAGCAAGTCCAAGCACGCGAAGAGCTTCGCGAAGGACGCCTTCCGGACGGGCCTCGCGTCGAAGGCTGCAGCCCTCGACAAGAACAAGGACTTCAAGTCCGCCAAGGGCAAGTACAGCGAGACGTTCACGGCGGCCAAGGGCGAACCGGTCGCGATCCGCACCGCTGACGGCGGCGCGCTCGTGATGGCGGACGCGTCGGCGGTCGAGAAGACGTCCGCCGAGTCGAAGGCGAAGATCGCGCCGTCGACCGCAGCGACCAAGGCACTGTTCGGGGACACGAAGCCCACGAACACCCTCGTCGTCAAGTACCGCGACGTCCTCGCGCTGTACGTCCCGCCGTCGGGCGCGTCGGACGCGAAGGTCAAGGTCCTGGGCGTCGAGCACGTCCCGGTGAAGGTCCAGACGCACTCCTGAGCGCGGGCAGCACAGGCCGGCGCGGTCTCTAAGATGGTCGTCATGAGCCAGCCGACCGGACCTTCGTTCGACGTGCGCGGAGCAGTGGACCTGTCCGCGCTCCAGCGGCCCACCGTCCCGCCTCCCGGTGAGCCCGGTGGCGCTCCGGTGGCCGACGGCTACGTCGTCGACATCACCGACGAGACGTTCCAGAGCGTCGTCGAGGACTCGACCCGCTACCCGGTCGTGGTCCTCCTGTGGCTGCCGACCGACGAGGCGAACGCGACGCTCGCCCAGACGCTCGGCACCCTGGCGGCGCAGTACCGGGGCCGGTTCCTCCTCGCCCGCGTCGACGTGCAGGCCTACCCGGCGGTCGCCCAGGCGTTCCAGGTGCAGGGCGTGCCGACCGTGGTCGCGGTGCTGCAGGGGCAGCCGCTCCCGCTGTTCCAGGGCAACGCGTCCGTCGAGCAGATCCAGGGCGTCCTCGACCAGGTCCTCGCCGCCGCCGAGCAGAACGGCGTCACCGGCACGGTGCCCGCGGGCGACGACGCGCAGCCCGACCGCGAGCCGGAGCCCGTCGAGGAGCCGCTGCCCCCGCTGCACCAGGAGGCCTACGACGCGATCGAGCGCGACGACCTCGACGCCGCCGTCGCCGCCTACACCAAGGCGATGAAGCAGGACCCGTCGGACGCCCTCGCGAAGGCTGGCCTCGCGCAGGTCGAGCTGCTGCAGCGCACCCGGGACCTCCAGCTCCAGGCCGCCCGCGACGCGGCCGCGGCCGACCCGGCGGACATCGACGCCGCCCTCGACGTCGCCGACCTCGACCTCTCCGGCGGCAAGGTCGACGACGCGTTCGGGCGCCTCATCGACCTGGTCCGCACGACGTCCGGCGACGACCGTGAGCGCCTGCGCAAGCGCCTCGTCGACTACTTCGAGATCGTGGGGACGCAGGACCCGCGGGTCGCGACCGCCCGCCGGGCGCTGGCGAACGCGCTGTACTGAACGCGAGGCCGCGGGCGGGCTCGGCCATGCGGTGACGGACGCCGTCGGCTCCTCGACCATGCGGATATCCACATTTTAATCCCGGAGACGGTGCATATCCGCATGTTCGGCACACCGCGGGGTGGATGACCCCATGTTCGGCACACGGCGGCGTGGATGACCGCATGGTGTGCGCCTGCCGGGTGCGGACCGGAGCCGCGACACGGCCCCGTGGACGTGGTGTCAGCGCGGCCCGCGCGCGACGGCAGCCTGCACGCGAGCCAGCTCGTGCTCGGGAAAGAGCTCCGTCGGGAATCCGTACAGCATCGTGCCGTGGCGCGGGCGCACCAGGACGGCCCCGTCGGCCCTGCGTATCGACCGGAGCGAGGCATAGGAGTACTCGTTCGCCCCGAGGGGACCCCGCGTCGCGAACGCGTCAGCGCCGAAACCCGACCACAGTTCCGTGCCCGGCGTGAGGGTGCGCCGGAGGAGCCTGGTGAGCCGAATCCTCAGCAGCAACGGCAGCCCGAGGATCACCACGGCCATGTAGGCGATCAGGGCGATGCCCAGGCCGACGTCGACCGCGCACAGGCCGATCGCGACGACGAGCAGCACGGCCCAGAAGACGAGCATCCGACGCGACCGCATGGTTCCTCGCGCGAGTGCCCGGGCCACGCGCGCAGGCGTCCCCGCGTCGGCGACGAACCGATAGGTCAGCGCGAGGGGGCCGGGAGCCGCGGTCGGCGAGGGCGTCGGCGCGGACGAGGGGGGAAGCGCGGACTGCTGAGACATCGACGGCTCCGACGTGGGCGGGTGCGCGCCGAGGTCGGCGCGGCGACACCCTACCGCTCGGGCGGCGCCGGCGGGGCAGCCGTCACTCCTCCGGGACGAGGAACAGCGCGCCCAGCGGAGGCAGGCGGACCGACGCGGAGTGCGTGAACCCGCTCGCGTCGACCTCCTCGGCGGTCACGGACCCCAGGTTCCCCACGCCGGAGCCGCCGTAGGTCTGGGCGTCGGTGTTGAGCGCCTCGCGCCAGACGCCCGGCCGGGGGAGCGGGAGCCGGTAGCCCTCCTGCGGGACGCCCGCGAAGTTGACCGCGACCACGACCTCGCCGCCGCGACGGTCGCGGCGCACGTACGCCACGACGTCGTGCCCGGCGTCGTCGGCGACGAGCCACTGGAACCCGGCGGGGTCGTGGTCGAGCTCCCACAGCGCAGGGGTCGCGCGGTAGAACGCGTTGAGGTCGCGGACGGTCTGCAGGACGCCGGCGTGCCCGGCGTCCCCGAGGGTCGCCCAGTCGAGGCTGCGGGCCTCGGACCACTCGTCCCACTGGGCGATCTCGCACCCCATGAAGAGGAGCTGCTTGCCGGGGTGGGACCACTGGTAGGCCAGGTAGGCACGGACGTTCGCGAGCTTCTGCCACAGGTCGCCGGGCATCTTGCGGACGAGCGAGCCCTTGCCGTGGACGACCTCGTCGTGGCTGATCGGCAGGACGAACTGCTCGGAGTAGGCGTACACGAGCGAGAACGTCAGGAGGTTGTGGTGGTACCGCCGGTTGATCGGCTCCTCCTCCACGTAGCGGAGGGTGTCGTTCATCCAGCCCATGTTCCACTTGAGCCCGAACCCGACGCCGCCCGCGTCCGTGGGCTTGGTGACGCCCGGCCAGGCGGTGGACTCCTCGGCGATCATGACGACGCCGGGGGTCCGCCGGTACGCGGTCGCGTTGGCCTCCTGGAGGAATGCGATGGCCTCGAGGTTCTCGCGCCCGCCGTGGACGTTGGGCCGCCACTGGCCGGGCTGACGCGAGTAGTCGAGGTAGAGCATCGAGGCGACGGCGTCGACACGCAGGCCGTCGACGTGGAACTCCTCGAGCCAGTAGGTGGCGTTCGCGACGAGGAAGTTGCGGACCTCGTTGCGGCCGAAGTTGAAGACGTAGGTGCCCCAGTCGGGCTGCTCGCCGCGCAGCGGGTCGGGGTCCTCGTACAGGGGAGTGCCGTCGAACCGGGCGAGGGCCCACTCGTCGCGCGGGAAGTGCGCGGGCACCCAGTCGAGGATGACGCCGACCCCGGCCTGGTGGAGCCGGTCCACGAGATACCGGAAGTCGTCCGGGTGGCCGAATCGCGAGGTCGGCGCGTAGTAGCCCGTGACCTGGTAGCCCCAGGACCCGCCGAACGGGTGCTCGGCGACGGGCATGAGCTCGACGTGCGTGAAGCCCGTGTCGGTGACGTAGGCGGTGAGCTCGTCGGCGAGCTGCCGGTACGTGAGGCCCTGGCGCCACGAGCCGAGGTGGACCTCGTAGACGCTCATGGGGCCATTGTGGGGGTCGCGTCCGGCGCGGGCCTCGAGCCACGCGGCGTCGCCCCACTCGTACGCCGACTCGACGACGACGCTCGCCGTGGCGGGCGGCACCTGGGCGCCCTTGGCGAGCGGGTCGGCCTTCTGCCGCCACGAGCCGTCCGCGGTGAGCAGCTCGAACTTGTAGAGCGCGCCGGCGGAGAGGCCGGGGACGAACAGCTCCCACACGCCCGACGAGCCGAGGGCGCGCATCGCGTGGCGCCGGCCGTCCCACGCGTTGAAGTCGCCGACGACGCGCACGGCCTGCGCGTTCGGCGCCCAGACGGCGAACGCCGTCCCGTGGATGTCGCCGTGCACGGACGGGTAGCGGTGCGGGTTCGCTCCCAGCACGCGCCAGAGCTCCTCGTGCCGCCCCTCTCCGACGAGGTGGAGGTCGACCTCGCCGAGCGTGGGGAGGAAGCGGTACGGGTCGTCCTCGGTGGTCTCGACGTCTCCGTAGCGGGCCCGGACGCGGTAGTCGGGGGCGTGCCCCTCGACCGTCGGCACGACGGCGACCCACACGCCCGCGCGCTCGTGCCGGGCTGGGTGCTCGGTGGTCTGCGCGTCGGGGCCCGTGACCAGGACGGTCACGTCGTCGGCGAGCGGACGCAGCACGCGGACCGTCGCCCGGTCCCCGGAGCCGTGCGGGTGCGGCCCGAGCACGGCGTGCGGGTCGTGGTGGCGCCCCTCGGCGAGGGCGTCGAGGGCGCCGTCGTCCGCGGGGAGCGGGACGGACTCGGGGACCTCGGGGGAACCTTGCGGTGCGGCGCCGGACATGCCCACACCTTCCCACGCCTCCCCGGCTCTCGAAAGCGGGCGGGCCGGGCCAACCGGACCGCGTCCCGTCACGCGGGCGCGGGTCCCGTGGAGCCGCGCGCGAGGAACCGGTGCTCGACGGCAGCACGGTCGGCGGCGTGGCCGTGCTCGAGGAGCTCGAGCACGACGGCGCCGACCTGGCGGCCCAGCGCGTCGACGTCGAAGCTCATGGCCGACAAGGGCGGGGACGCGAGCCGGCACAGGGCCGAGTCGTCCCACGCGAGGACGGACACGTCGCCGGGCACGTCGAGGCCCCGCTCCTTGGCGACCTGCGCGCCGGCGACGGCCATCACGTCGTTGTCGAAGACGAGGGCGGTCGGCCGCGGCTCGCGCGCGAGGAGCTCCGCGGCGGCCTGGGCACCGGTCTCCTCGGTGTAGTCGGCGACCGCGACCACGGGCTCGACGCCCGCCTCGGCACAGGCCCGCGCGAACGCCTCGTCCCGCTCGAGCGTGTGCACGAGCGCCGAGGGACCGCTGACGCGCGCGATCCGCCGGTGCCCCAGCGCGACGAGCTCGCGGACGGCCTCGCGCATCGCCGACGCGCCGTCCACGGTCACGCGCGCGACCGACAGCGGCACCGAGGCCGGGGCGAGGGCCGCGGCGGGCAGGCCCAGGGACGCGAGGAGGTCGATGCGCGCGTCGTCCTGCACGAGGTTGACGACGACGACGGCCGCGACCGCCTGGTCGGCCGCCCACCGCCGGTACGTGGCCAGCTCGGCTGCGGAGTCCGGCACGACCTGGAGCATGACGGCGCGGTCCACCTCGGCGAGCGCGCCTTCGATGCCGCCCAGCAGCTCCATGTAGAAGGGCTCGATGCCGAAGAGGCGCGGCGTCCTCGCCAGCACGAGGCCGGCCGGGCGGGTGTCCATGGCCCCAGGATAGGAGGCGGTCATCGCACCGGTGCGACGCTCCGGTCGGCGGCGACCACCTCGTTCGCCGTCCGCAGGACCGTCGGTGCCAGCAGCTCCGCGGCGCGGGCGGGGTCCCCGCCCCGGACCCGGAACGTGTGGCGGGCGCCGGCCGGCAGGTCGACGACGCCGTCGTCGACCACCGCGTCGGGGAACACCCGGTCGGCGAGCACGCTCACGCCGCGCGCGAGGCTCGTCGCGGCGACGGGGACCTCGAGGACGTCCCCCACGGCGCGGACGGACGCGACGAGCGGGGACGGGTCGAGGTCGAGCTCGACGTCCTCGACGAACGGGTGCACGACACGCTGGTCGCCGCACGCCAGCACGAGCACCTCGCGCGCGGCGTCGCCGGGGGACGCGAGGTCGGCGCCGAGCGGGACGAGCGCGACGGACCGTGGGGCGACCTCGACGGGGACGGCCGCGGAGGCGAGCGCGGTCCCGGCGAGCATGGTCCGCGAGGCCGCGAGCGTCCCCGACCAGGCGTCGTCGGTGTCGTTGACGAGCGCGGCGACGAGGCGGCCGTCGCGCTCGTGCACGGACACCACCCGGTCCGCGAACGCGTGCCGCAGGGCGTACCAGAGCGGCTTGAGCCGCTCGTCGCCGTCGACGGCCGCCCAGGACGTGACGGGCCAGCAGTCGTTGAGCTGCCAGACGATCGCCCCGGCCGTGCGCGGCCACCACGAGCGGTAGTGGTCGACCGCGTACTGGACGGCGCGCGCCTGGTTGAGCTGGGCGGCCCAGGCCCAGGTGTCGAAGTCGGCGGGGACCCCGAGGTGCGGCGCCATGCCGCTAGAGAGCTTGTCGTTGCCGTGGTCGGCCTTCTGGTGCAGCAGCCAGACGGGGTCGTCCTGGCGCCAGACGCCGTCGGCGGGCCGCACCGCGCGCTGCAGCGTCGCCCACGCGGGCGGCCCTTGGAACCCGAACTCGGAGCAGAACCGCGGGACGTCGGCGCGGTACGCGGTGTAGTCGACCCGGTTCCACACCTCCCACTCGTGGTGCGTGCCGTGGTCGGGGTCGTTCGGGTGACGCTCCCAGGGGGCGGCACCGGGGGAGAACGGGCTCCCGGCCGAGTAGGGCCGGGACGGGTCGAGGTCGTGCACGACGGCGGGGAACAGCTCGGCGTAGTACCCGTAGCCCCAGGTGGCACCGTCGAGCTCGCCCTGCCAGTCCCAGTCCATGAAACCCCACAGGTTCTCGTTGCCGCCGTTCCACAGCACGAGCGAGGGGTGCGGCATGAGCCGGACGACGTTCTCCCGGGCCTCGGCCTCGAGCTCGGAGCGGTGCGGCTCCTCCTCGGGGTAGGCGGCGCACGCGAGGAGGAAGTCCTGCCAGACGAGGACACCGCGCTCGTCGCAGACGTCGTAGAAGTCGTCGGTCTCGTAGATCCCGCCGCCCCACACGCGCAGGAGGTTGAGGTTCGCGCCGAGCGCCTGGTCGACGCGGCGTGCGAGCCGGTCGCGCGTGATCCGGGTGAGCAGGTGGTCGTCGGGGATCCAGTTGGCCCCCTTGACGAACACGGGCCGCCCGTTGACGACGAACGTGAACGGGGTGCCGTGCTCGTCGGGCGTCTGGTCGACGACGACGGAGCGCAGGCCGACCCGGTGCGCCCAGCCGTCGAGCGCACCGTCGTGGGCGTCCGCGAGCCGCACGTCGAGGTCGTGCAGCGTCGGCTCGCCGTACCCGACGGGCCACCACAGGACGGGGTCCGTGACCTCGAGGGTCAGGGTCGCGCTCGTGGCGTGCGGTGCGATCGTCCCGGTCGCCGTGACGGTCCCCGACGGGCCGGCGAGCGTCGCCGCGAGGGCGAGGGGCGCGTCGTCGTCGGCGCCGAGGCCCGAGCGCTCGACGTCGACGTGCACGACGACGGTCGCCCAGCTGTGGTCGTCTCCCAGCGTGACGACGGGGCGCACCTGCGCGAGGCGGGCGGCGCGCCAGCGCTCGACGCGCACGGGCTTCCAGAGCCCCGCGGTCTCGAGGTCGGGCCCCCAGTCCCAGCCGAACGAGCACGCCATCTTGCGGACCATGTTGATCGGGCGCGGGTACGCGGCCGGGCGCGCGCCCACCCGGGCGGCCTCGGCCTCGCCGGCCTCGAGCGCCGACGCCAGGTCCACGACGAGCTCGCGCTCGGTGCCGTCGGCGAGCGCGCGCGCGTCGTACCGGTGGCTGCGGTGCATGTTCGCGGTGCGCCCCAGGACCGTGTCGCCCAGCCGGATCTCCGCGACAGTGTCGACGCCCTCGAACAGCAGGTCGACGCGCTCGTCGTCGGCGGCGGGTGCCAGGGTGAGCGGGGTGCTCAGGCGCCACGCGACGTGACGCATCCAGGCGAGCCGTTCCTCCGCCGCGCCGAGGTAGGGGTCCTCGATCAGGCCTGCGTCGAGCAGGATCGTGTGGGAGGTCCCGGGGACCACCGCGGGGACGCCGTCGCGGAGCGGGGCGGTGAGCGCGTCGGGGACCGGCCCACCGGTGGCGCGCAGGGTCCACGAGGAGAGGTCGGTGCGGGCGAGAGTGTCGATCATCGGTGACCAAGGCTTTCTCGGAGAGCTTCGCAAAAAGGGTCGCCGCGGGAACGGGCCGTCGGGGAACGGCCAGGACCTGCGGCAATGGCAGGATACTTAGATCGGTGAAGAAAGCAACACCGGCGGCACCGCTGCCGCCGGGGACATGGAGGTTTCGATGGAGAACGCCCCACGCACGACCGTACGCGCGGGCGGTGGCACGCACACGCCGACCAGCGCGCCCGACCCCGAACTCGCGCCGGCGGACGCGTACCGCGGCGAGCGCGCCGTCCACCTGCGCGCGGGCGGGGTCTCGCTCGTGCTCGCGCTCGACGACGGCACTCGCCTCCCGCGCATGGCGCACTGGGGCGCGGACCTCGGCCCGCTCGACGAGGCCGGGCTCGACGCGCTCGCCGAGGTGACGCGCCTGCAGCCGATCGGGAACCCCGTCGACGGCGAGATGCTCGTGTCCGTCGTGCCCGAGCAGTCGTCGGGCTGGCTCGGGACACCCGGGCTCGCGGGCAGCCGGCGCGGCGCGGCCTTCTCGTCGCGGTTCGAGGTGGGCGACGTCCGGCTCGAGGAGGCCCCCGCCGGGTGGGTGCACCGCGTCGTCGTCGAGGCCGCGGACTCCGACGCGGGCCTGACGCTGGTCCTCGAGGTCGAGCAGGCGGCGTCGGGCGTGGTGCGCCAGCGCGCGACCGTGCGCAGCACCCCGGGTGACGCCGCGGCCGCGGACTACGGCCTCGAACGCCTCCTCGTCGCCTACGCGGTGCCCGGCAGGGCGGCCGAGCTGCTCGACTTCACGGGCCACCACCTGCGCGAGCGCAGCCCCCAGCGCACGGCGTTCACCCACGGCACGCACCTGCGCGAGAGCCGGCGAGGGCGCACCGGCTACGACGCGGCGTTCGTCCTCGCGGCGGGCACGCCGGGCTTCGCCCACCGGTCGGGCGAGGTCTGGGCCGTCCACACGGCCTGGTCGGGCAACCACGTGACGCTCGCGGAGCGGAACTATCACAGCGTCGGGCTGGTCGCGGGCGGCGAGCTGCTCCTGCCGGGCGAGGTCGTGCTCGGCGCGGACGAGGAGTATCGGGGCCCGTGGGTCTACGGCGCGTACGGCGTCGGGCTCGACGCGGTCTCCGCGCGCTTCCACGCGATGGTGCGCGCCCGCCCGAGCCACCCGCGCACCCCGCGCAAGGTCGTCGCCAACACGTGGGAGGCGGTCTACTTCGACCACGACCTCGGGCGCCTCACGGCGCTCGCGCAGGCCGCGGCGCGCGTCGGCGCCGAGCGCTTCGTGCTCGACGACGGCTGGTTCGGCGGGCGCCGCGACGACCGCCGGGCGCTCGGGGACTGGTTCGTCTCCGACGAGGTCTGGCCGGACGGGCTGGACCCGCTCGTCGAGGTGGTGCACGGCCTCGGGATGGAGTTCGGCCTCTGGGTCGAGCCCGAGATGGTCAACGAGGACTCCGACCTCGCGCGCGCCCACCCCGACTGGATCATGGCCCCAGGCACCCGGCTGCCCGGCCGCGCCCGCAACCAGCAGGTCCTCGACCTCGGCAACCCCGAGGCGTCCGCGTGGATCCTCGAGCGTCTCGACGCGCTGCTCACCCGCTACCCGATCGCCTACCTCAAGTGGGACCACAACCGCGACCTGGTCGAGGCCGGCCACGGCCTGACGGGGGTCCCGGGGGTGCGCGACCAGACGGTCGCCGTCTACGCGCTGCTCGACGAGCTCCGCCGGCGCCACCCCGGGCTCGAGATCGAGTCCTGCTCCTCGGGCGGCGGCCGCGTCGACCTCGAGATCCTCGCCCGCGCCGACCGGATCTGGGTCTCGGACTGCATCGACGCCGTCGAACGGCAGCAGATCCAGGGCTGGACCAACCTGCTCGTGCCCTACGAGCTCATGGGCGCCCACGTCGGGGCGCCCGAGGCGCACACGACCGAGCGGACGCTGCCGCTGTCGTTCCGGGGGGCGACCGCGCTGTTCGGACACCTCGGGATCGAGTGGGACGTCACCGCTGCCTCCGAGGACGAGCTCGAGGCGCTCGCGGGCTGGGTCTCCCTCTATCGCGAGCTGCGGCCGCTGCTCCACACCGGCGCGGTCGTCCACGCCGACCTCGAGGATCCCGCGTACGCGCTCCACGGGGTCGTCGCGCCGGACGGCTCGGACGCGGTGTTCGCGTGGGTCGCGACGGCGTCGTCGACGCAGGCGACGATGCCCGCGGTCCCGCTCCCGGGCCTCGACCCGGCGGCCGCCTACCGGCTCCGCGCGCTGCTGCCGGACGCCCCGGTCGAGGGCGTCGCGAGCCGCTGGGGGATCGACGTGCCGTGGTGGGGCAAGGCCGGGTCGGGGCGCGCGCGCGAGGGCGTCGTGGTACCGGGGGCGGTCCTCACGAGCGTCGGCGCGGCCCTCCCGGTGCTGTTCCCCGAACGCTCGGTGCTGCTCCGCGCGACGCGGGTCGACGTCGGCTGAGGGCCTCGCGGACCGTGGCCCGCGCCGCTCGCAGGCGTGGGTCACGGTCCGGTAACGATCGCCAGGGGTCTTGCCAGGGATAACTTCGATCAGTTACAAAAGTCCGGACGTCCGAACCAACGCACCGGCAGCTCGACGTGGATGCTGCCCGGGAGGACGCCCGAAAGAGCCACACGGCTGTGGCCCGAGAACAGGAGACACGATGAAGGTCCTCCGTCCAGGGCGCCGCGCACGGCGCCGCACCGTCGCGCTCGCGGCGATCGCCTGCTCCACCGCCCTCGTGCTCGCCGCCTGCTCCTCGGGCGGCTCCTCGACGCAGAACAGCACCGGGGGCGGCGGCGCCGGCAACGCCAAGAACTCGTCCATCACGATCTTCAACGGGTCGACCGGGACGATCACCGAGAACTTCAACCCGTTCATGTCCGGGACGGCGCTCCAGCCGACGCTCGGCGTGATCTACGAGCCGCTGTACTACTACAACCTCGCGACCAAGGCCGACCCGCAGCCGCTGCTCGCCACCGGTTACAAGTGGAACGACAAGGGCACCGAGCTCACGATCACCACGCGTGAGGGCGTGAAGTGGTCCGACGGCCAGCCCTTCACCGCGAAGGACGTCGCGTTCACGTTCAACCTCATCAACAAGACCCCGGCCCTCAACACGACGGGGCTCGCCGCGACGGCGAAGGCCACGAACGACACGACCGTCGTGCTGACCTTCAAGGAGAACTCCTTCACCCAGGAGCCGAGCGTCCTCGGCAACCAGGCGATCGTTCCCGAGCACATCTGGAAGGACATCGCAGACCCGACCAAGGACCCCAACGTCAAGCCGGTCGGCACGGGCCCGTACATGCTCAAGTCGTTCGCGGCGCAGAGCTACTCGCTCGAGAAGAACCCGAGCTACTGGGAGTCCGGCAAGCCGCAGATCCAGGAGATCCGGTACATCGCGCTCGACACCGCCGACGCCGCGTCCGCCGCGCTCACCGCGGGCCAGGTCGACTGGATGAGCTCGTACCTGCCGGGTCTCGACCAGCTCCTCAAGGGTCACAAGGAGCTCAGCTACGTCAACACCCCCGCGCTGACGACGTCGATCTTCACCTGCTCGAGCACCGAGCTCGGCTGCAAGGGCCCGCAGACCGACCCCGCCGTGCGTCAGGCCATGTACTACGCGATGGACCGCACGCAGCTCAACAAGCTCGCCGGCGGCGGGTTCGCGGGCGAGGCGTCGCCGACCCTCCTGCTCCCGGACCGCGACCAGGACTGGATCGCCGACCAGGCGAACGTCACCGCGCCGCAGACCGCGGACACGGCCAAGGCGAACGAGCTCCTCGACGCGGCCGGCTGGACGAAGGGCTCCGACGGCATCCGTGAGAAGGACGGCCAGAAGCTGTCGATGACCATCCAGACCGTGACCGGCTGGAGCGACTACATCTCGATCAACGACACGCTCAAGCAGCAGTTCAAGGCGGTCGGCATCGACCTCAAGCCGTCGCAGCTCGCGTGGAACGAGTGGAACGCGAACGAGACGCAGGGCAAGTACGAGCTCTCGCTCGACTCGATCGGTCTCGGCGCCTCGAGCAACCCGTACTTCACCTACCAGGGCAAGTACAACTCGGCGAACACCGCCAAGGTGGGCGACTCCGCGTCCGCCGGCAACTTCGCCCGCTACAAGAACGCGACGGTCGACGCGGCCCTCGCGGCCGCCGGTGCGACCAACGACGAGGCCGTCCAGAAGGCCGAGTACGCCAAGATCCAGACCGAGATCGTCAAGGACATGCCGTACGTGCCGATCTACCTCAACTCGACGCTCACCGAGTTCAACAACTCGCGGGCGACGGGGTGGCCGACGAACGACGACAAGTACGCGTTCGCGGCGACGTGGAAGGCCTGGGACAACGGCATCGTCCTGAAGAACCTCACGCCGGCCAAGTGACCGGGTCGGTGCCGAGGAGCGGAGCGCACGCATGAAAACGCTTGCCCGAAGGATCGGGTTCTACGTCATCGCCCTCTGGGCGGCCGTCAGCCTGAACTTCCTGATCCCCCGGCTGATGCCGGGGAACCCGGTGGACATCATGTTGTCGAAGCTGGCGCAGCACGGGCCCGTGACGCCCGCGACGCGCCACTCGATCGAGCTGCTCCTCGGCGCCGACTCCAGCCAGTCGCTGTGGTCGCAGTACGTCAGCTATCTGGGCCAGCTGGTCCACGGCGACCTCGGGGTGTCGGTCTCCATGTACCCGACCCCCGTGTCGACGGTGATCGGCCAGACCCTGCCGTGGACGGTCGGGCTGATCGGGATCGCGACCGTGATCTCGTTCGTGCTCGGCGTCGGCCTCGGCACGTTCGCGGGCTGGAAGCGCGGGTCGTGGCTCGACAGCCTCATCCCCGTCACGACGATGTTCCAGTCGATCCCGTACTTCTGGCTCGCGCTGATCCTGCTGTACCTGTTCGGCAGCGTGTGGATGATCTCGCCGCTCAACGGCGGCTACGACCCGTACACCACGACCCCGGGCTGGGACCCCGCCTTCATCGGTTCGGTGATCTCCCACGGGATCCTGCCCGCGGCGACCATCGTCGTCTCGTCGATCGGCGGCTGGATGCTCGGGATGCGCAACATGATGGTCTCGACGCTCGCCGAGGACTACATCGTCACCGCGGAGGCCAAGGGCCTGCGCTCGGCCCGGATCATGCGGACCTACGCGGCGCGCAACGCGGTGCTGCCGTCGGTCGCCGGCTTCGCGATCTCGCTCGGGTTCGTGGTCGCCGGCTCGATCGTCACCGAGGCCGTCTTCTCCTACCCGGGCATCGGGTCGGCGCTCCTGCAGGCGGTGAACTCGAACGACTACGCGCTGATGCAGGGCATCTTCCTGGTCATCACGCTCTCGGTCCTCGGCGCGAACCTGCTCGTCGACCTCCTGTACGCCGTCATCGACCCGCGCACCCGCCAGCGCGGCTAGGAGGCCCACCGTGTCCGTCACCCTCTCCGAGTCCCTCGAACCAGGCGCCGTCGAGTCGCGCGAGCACCTCCCCGGCCCGCGACCGAAGCGGAAGCGCGCGCGTCCCCGCCTGACGGCGAAGCTCGTCGTCGGTTCCTCGATCGTCGCCGCGATCGCCCTGTTCGCGATCATCGGGCCGTTCGTCACCCAGAACCCGTCGGCGATCTCCGACGTGGGCCTGCAGCCGCCCGGCGACGGGCACCTGCTCGGCACCACGCAGACCGGGCAGGACGTGTTCGCGCAGCTCGCCCACGCGTCGCGCGGGTCGCTCACGATCGGCGTCGTGGTCGGGGTCCTCACGGTGATCCTGTCGTCGCTGTTCGGGATCATCGGCGCCTACGCCGGCGGCGTCACCGACGAGGTCTTCAACCTGATCACGAACATCGCGCTCGTGATCCCCGGCCTTCCGCTCGTCATCATCATCTCGAGCTACGTCCCCAACAAGAGCATCTGGCTCATCGCGGTCGTGCTCGCCATCACCGGCTGGGCCGGGTCGGCCCGCGTGATCCGCGGCTTCACGCTGTCGCTCCGCGGCCGCGACTACGTGCTCGCGTCGAAGGTCGCGGGCGAGCGGACGTGGCGCGTCATCCTCGTGGAGATCCTGCCCAACCTCATCCCGCTGCTCGCCTCCCAGTTCATGTTCGCGATCATCTTCGCGATCCTCGGCGAGGCCGGGCTGTCGTTCCTGGGGCTCGGGGCGAGCAACTCGTTCACGTGGGGCACGATGCTCTACTACGCGCAGAACGGCCTCGCGCTCCGGCTCGGGGCATGGTGGTGGTTCATCCCGCCGGGCCTCCTGCTCGCCCTGTTCGGCGCCGCGCTCTCGCTCATCAACTTCTCGATCGACGAGGCCATCAACCCCAAGCTCCGCAGCCAGACGCGCTCGCAGCGCAAGCGCTGGCGCCTGACCGACGAGCAGCTCGAGGACGTCAAGGAGGACTCGCTGTGAGCGCCCCCACGCTGGACCGCGCGCGCGGTGCCGCACCCACCGGCCCCGTCGTGCTCACCATCGACGACGTGAGCGTCGACTACCTCGTCGACGACCCGGTCCACGCCGTCCGGAACGTCTCGCTCCAGCTCGCACGCGGGGAGGTGCTCGGCCTCGCGGGCGAGTCGGGCTGCGGCAAGAGCACGCTCGCCTACGCGGTGACGCGCCTGCTCAAGCCGCCCGCCGTCATCACCTCCGGGAGCATCGAGTTCCACTCGCGGGAGGGGTTCGCCGTCGACCTCACCGCCATGCACGGCGAGGACCTGCGCCAGTTCCGCTGGGACAAGGTCGCGATGGTGTTCCAGGGCGCGATGAACTCGCTCAACCCCGTCATCAACGTCCGGGCCCAGCTCGAGGACGTCTTCACGACGCACCGCCCCGAGATGAAGAAGGCCGAGCGACGCCGCCGCGCGGGCGAGCTCCTCGAGCGCGTCGGGGTGGACCCGGCCCGCCTCAAGGCGTTCCCGCACGAGCTGTCGGGCGGCATGCGCCAGCGCGTCATGATCGCGATGGCGCTCGCGCTCGAGCCGCAGGTCCTCATCATGGACGAGCCCACGACGGCGCTGGACGTCGTCGTGCAGCGCGAGATCCTCGACGAGATCTCCCGGCTGCGCGACGAGCTCGGGTTCGCGGTCGTCTTCATCACGCACGACCTGCCGCTGCTCCTCGAGATCAGCGACCGGATCGCCGTGATGAAGGAGGGGCGGATCGTCGAGCTCGCGGACGCCCGCACCCTGTACACCCAGCCGCAGCACGAGTACACGCGCACCCTGCTGAGCTCGTTCCCCAGCCTGACGGGGGAGCGGGGCGGGTTCGTGCGGACGGGTGTCGACACCACCGTGCGCGCCGCAGCAGCCTCGTCCGACGCGGACGAACCGACCCCGGGCGCCGGCACGGCCCCGACCGACGACGCCGAGGAGGCGGACGCATGACCACCCTCGAGCTCCGCGGAGTCACGAAGGACTACCACGTGCGCGGGGGCGGGGGGAGCAAGACGCTGCGGGCCGTCGACGACGTGTCCCTGGTCCTGGAGCCCGGGCGCACCATCGCCCTCGTCGGGCAGTCCGGGTCGGGCAAGTCCACGATCGCGAAGATGCTCCTCCAGCTCGAACGGCCCACCTCGGGCCAGATCCTCGTCGACGGCAAGCCCGTGCCGCGCAGCCGGCGCGGGCGCCACGCCTACCGCGGCCAGGTGCAGATGGTCTTCCAGGACCCGTTCGCGTCGCTCAACCCGTACCACTCGATCGGGCACCACATCGCCCGGCCGGTCCAGCTCCACCAGCCGGGGCTCGGGCGGGCGGAGGTCGAGGCGCGCGTCCACGACCTCCTCCACCGGGTACGGCTCGACCCCGCCGAGACGTTCGCGGCCCGGCGGCCGCACGAGCTGTCGGGCGGGCAGCGGCAGCGCGCCGCCATTGCCCGGGCCCTTGCGCCGTCTCCCGGTATCCTCGTCGCGGACGAGCCGGTGTCCATGCTCGACGTCTCCATCCGCCTCGGCGTGCTCAACCTGCTGGGCGACCTGCAGCGGCAGGAGAACCTCGGGGCCCTGTACATCACGCACGACCTCGCCACGGCACGGCACTTCTCCGACGAGATCCTCGTGATGTACAAGGGGGTCATCGTCGAGCGCGGACCGGCCGACGACGTCATCCTGAACCCACAGCACGAGTACACCCGCCTGCTCGCCGCGGCGGCGCCCAACCCGGAGCGCCGGCTCGCGGAGCTCGCCTGAGCCGCCGGGGACGAAGGGAGCTCCCGTGTCGATGCCGGCGGCGGGGTCGGTCTCGACCCACGCGAACAGCCGCTCCGTGATCCTGGACGCCGTCCGCGCGGCCGGGACGATCAGCAGGGTCGAGCTCGTCCGCGGGACGGGGCTGACCGGGGCCACCGTGTCCACGGTGGTCCGTCGGCTCATCGACGACGGGCTGGTCACCGAGGTGGGGACCGCGGAGTCGACGGGCGGCAAGCCGCGCACGATGCTGCGCCTCGACCCGACCGCGCGCTACGCCGTCGGGGTCCACCTGGACCACGGCAGCGTCACGTACGTCGTGACCGACCTCGGGGGCGACATCGTGGCGCGGACCCGCCGGGCCGGCATCGGCTCGGCGGGGCCCGTCGAGGTCGTGGCCCGGATGACGGGCGAGATCGGGGCCGTGATCTCGGCGGCCGGCGTCGCCCGGGACCGCGTGCTGGGCGTCGGCGTCGGGATGCCCGGGCCCGTGTTCCAGGGTGCGGGGGCGTTCACGCCGCCCACGCTCGCGGACTGGTCCGACTTCCCGCTCGCCCAGGCGCTCGAGCGGTCCATCGGCCTGCCGACGCTCATGGACAACGACGCGACCGCCGGCGCGCTCGGGGAGCACTGGGCTCGCGCCGTCCCCGGGTCGGTGTGCCTCGCCGCGGTCTACATGGGCACAGGCATCGGGGGAGGCGTGGTGGTGGGCGGGATGCCGTACCGCGGCGCGAGCGGCAACACCGTCGAGCTCGGGCACATCTGCGTCGACCTCGACGGCCCCGAGTGCTGGTGCGGCAACCGCGGGTGCGTCGAGATCCTCGCCGGCCCGGCGACCGTCGTCGCCACCGCGCGCGAGCGCGGCCTGCTCGACGCCCCCGGCACGGGCGCCTCGGTGACGGGCGACTTCGCGGCCGTGGCGCGGCTCGCGCTCCAGGGCGACGACGCCGCGCTCGCGCTGCTCGAGGACTCCGCGCGCTACGTCGCGGTCGCCGCGCACACGGTCGCCACCATCATGGACACCGACCACGTCGTGCTCACGGGGCCGTCGTTCGGCGTCGCCGGGTCGGTGTACCTGCCGGTCGTGCGGCGCGAGCTGGAGAACCGCTACTTCGCACGTGGGAACCACCCCGTCGGCGTGACGATCTCGCCGCACGCGTACGAGGCCGCCGCCGTGGGCGCCGCCGCGATGGTCCTGCAGTCGGAGCTCGTCCCGCGGCAGTCGAGCGTCGTGCTCCCGGCGTCCGCGCCCGAGACGCGGGCGGCCGCGCGCCGCTGACGGCTGGGGCCGGGCCGCTCAGCCGGCCGCGCGCTCGAGGATCCGGTCCACGCCGGCGAGCGGGATACCGACCCAGTCGGGCCGGTTCCGCACCTCGTAGACGACCTCGTAGAGCGCCTTGTCCAGCTCGAGCGCGGCCAGCAGGTCGTCCTGCGCACCCGCGCCCGGGGGCGGGGAGGCCGGGTCGTCGCCCCGCCCGGCCCGGTACGCGGCCCAGAACGCGTCGCGCGCCTCGGCCGCCCAGCGCGACGTGTGCGCCCGCCCGACGGCGGCGGCGTAGTCGAACGACCGCAGCATCCCTGCGGCGTCGCGCAGCGCCAGGTCCGGCCGGGTGCGCTCCGCGACCGGGCGCAGCGGCTCGCCCTCGAAGTCGAGCACCCGCCAGCCGTCCGCGCCGTGCAGCACCTGCCCGAGGTGCAGGTCGCCGTGGATCCGCTGGAGGCGCGGCAGCGCGTGCCGGTCGCCCGACGCCGCGAGCGCCGCCTCGGCGCGCGCGTGCACGACCGCGATCCCCGCCTCGCGTCGCGCCAGAGTCGGGGCCTCGCCGACGGCCCGCACCGCGCGGGCCCGCAGGTCGTCGACCAACCACGCCCCGTCGACGGCCGGTCCCGTGCCGTACGCCCGGCGGAGCGCCGCGTGCAGCTGCGCGACGAGCGTGCCGAGCGCGGCCGCGTGGCCCGCGAACGACTCCGCCCGGCCCGCGAACGCGCACGCGAGCTCGAACCCGTCGTCGGCGCGCGGCACGAGCTCCGACAGGATCGCGAGGTGCAGCTCGGCGGCCTGGGCGGCCGACGCCGGGGCGTCGACCGACCACCACGCGAGCGGGCGCGGGACGCCGTGCCAGCCCGCCCGGGCCAGCGCGCGCGGCACGTCGAGGTCGGGATTGGGCCCCGGCGCGACCGTCCGCAGGACCTTGAGGATCGCGCCGCCCGCCACCTGCGGCATGACGACCGACGTGTTCGACTGCTCACCCGCCACCACGCGGGCCCCCGTGAGGTCCGGGCCGTCCGCACCCCCGGGACCGGGCCGCGGCGACCAGCCTGCGCCGTCCTCCCAGCGCGCGCCCCGGAGGACAGCCGCCCAGAACGCCCGGTGTCGTGCGCCGTCGTGCACGAGGTAGCGCAGGCCCTCGCGGACGAGCGAGCCGACGGCGCTCCCGGGCGGCGTCCGACCGTCCGGGGGCGCCGGCTCGACGACCACCGGCACGTGCAGGAGCGGGGCGTCCGGCGAGGCCGCCGACGGGACCGGTGCGCCGTCGTCGTCGGCACGCTCGACCGCGACGAGGAGGGACACGACCCCCGGGCCAAGCGGCACCGTGCGCACCAGCCGGACGCGCGTGGCCACGCCCTTGACCGGGTACCAGCGCTGGGCGGGGAGCCACGGTGCGAGCACGCCGACGACGGCCGTGGCCCCGACCGGGCCCAGGACGGTGTCGTCGGGCCCGGTCGGCGACGCCGACGGTGCGGTCGGGCCCTGCGGCCCGGGCTGCTGGTGCATCACGGCAGCGGCGCCTCCTGTCGCGGGTCGGTGAGCACGAGCCAGTAGAAGTCGCGCGAGCCGAGGGTCACGTCGACGCGCCCGTCCTCGCCGACCGCCGGGAAGGCGGCCCCGCCGAACACGTCGGCGAGGAGCGCGCCGGCGTGCCCCGGCAGCCGCAGCGTCGCGGCCGACGCCGTCGACGACAGGTTCGCCACGCACAGGATCGTCTCGTCCCCGCTGGAGCGGAGGTACGCGAGGACCGACTCGCGCGTCGTCGGGACCTGGGTGTAGGACCCCACGCCGAACGCGCGGTGCTGCCGCCGGACCTTGAGCATGCCGTGCAGCCAGTGCAGCAGCGACGTGGGCTGCGCGAGCTGCGCCTCGACGTTGGTGTGCGCGTAGTGGTGCACGAGCGACTGGACGAGCGGCAGGTAGACCTTGCCCGGGTCGGCCGTCGAGAAGCCGGCGTTGCGGTCGGGCGTCCACTGCATGGGCGTGCGGACGGCGTCGCGGTCCGGCAGCCAGATGTTGTCGCCCATCCCGATCTCGTCGCCGTAGTACAGGCACGGGCTCCCGGGCAGGCTGAGGAGCAGCGCGTGCGCGAGCTCGATCTCCTTGCGGGAGTTGTCGAGCAGGGGGGCGAGGCGCCGTCGGATCCCGACGTTCGCGCGCATGCGCGGGTCCTTCGCGTACCAGCCGTACATGGCGGCACGCTCCTCCGTCGAGACCATCTCGAGCGTGAGCTCGTCGTGGTTGCGCAGGAACGTGCTCCACTGGCCGCTGCCCGACGGGACCTCGGGGGTGTCCGCGAGGATGTCGACGAGCTGGGCCTGCCGCTGGTCCTTGATGGCGTAGAAGATCCGCGGCATCACGGGGAAGTGGAAGCACATGTGGCACTCCGGCTCCTCCTCCGTGCCGAAGTACTCGACCACCTCGTTCGGCCACTGGTTCGCCTCGGCCAGCAGGATGCGGCCCGGGAACTCCGTGTCCACCATCTTCCGGACGCGGCGCAGGAAGGCGTGCGTCTCGGGCAGGTTCTCGCAGTTCGTGCCCTCGCGCTCGAACAGGTACGGCACCGCGTCCAGCCGGAACCCGTCGACGCCCACCTGCAGCCAGTACCGGGCGACGTCGATCATCGCGTCCTGCACGTGCGGGTTGTCGAAGTTGAGGTCGGGCTGGTGGGAGAAGAACCGGTGCCAGAAGTACTGGCGGCGCACCGGGTCGAAGGTCCAGTTGCTCGTCTCGGTGTCCGTGAAGATGATCCGGGCGTCCGGGTAGCGGGTGTTGTCGTCGCTCCACACGTAGAAGTCGCCGTACGGCCCGTCCGGGTCGTTGCGGGACGCCTGGAACCACGGGTGCGCGTCGCTCGTGTGGTTCATCACGAGGTCGATGACGATGCGGATGCCCCGCTCGTGCGACTTCTCGACGAGCTCCAGGAAGTCCGCCATCGTGCCGAACTGCGGCGCGATCGCCGTGTAGTCGGAGATGTCGTAGCCGCCGTCGCGCAGGGGCGACGGGTAGAACGGCGGCAGCCAGAGGCAGTCGATGCCGATCCACTGGAGGTAGTCGAGTCGCTCGATCAGCCCGCGCAGGTCGCCCGTGCCGTCGCCGTCGGCGTCCGAGAACGCGCGCGTGATGACCTCGTAGAAGACCGCCGTCTTGTACCACTCGGGGTCCTCGGACAGGCCGTGCCGCTCGAGGCCCGGCGGGTGGGGCTGCTGCGCCGGCGGGAGCGCCCACGTCGGGATGGGCGCCGTCGGCGGCGCCGAGACGAGGTGCTGGGGCGTCATGCCCGTCGTGCCGTCCGGGGTCATGAGGCCCTCACGTGCACGACGTGCGCCACCTGGACGGTCGGGTCGAGCCGGACGTAAGCGTTCTTGCCCCACGCGAACGTCGCCCCCGACAGCTCGTCGTGGGCCTCGAGGACGGGGAACCACGGATCGTCGCGGCGTCTGTCCTCGGGGACGCCCAGGGCGTCGAGGTCGAGGAACACCGTCGTCTCCTGGACGTGGTGCGGATCGAGGTTCACGACGACGAGCACCGTATCGCCGACGGCGTCCGCGCGCGTGCCCGTGCTCGCCCCCGACTCCGACGACGGCGGCAGGCGGCGCGAGAACGCGAGGACCTGGTCGTTCGCCGTCGGGTGGACGGTGAGGTTGCGGAGCTGGCGGAGCGCCGGGTGCTCGCGGCGCACCTCGTTGAGCCGGCCGAGCAGCAGCGCGATGCCCAGGTCGTCGCTGCGCGACCAGTCGCGCGGCTTGTACTCGTACTTCTCGTTGTCGATCTGCTCCTCGACGCCCGGCCGCGGCACGTTCTCGACGAGCTCGTAGCCCGAGTAGACGCCCCACGTCGGCGACCCCGTCGCCGCGAGGACCGCCCGCACCGCGAAGCCCGCCACTCCGCCCTGCTGCAGGTACGGGGGGAGGATGTCGTGCGTCGTCGGCCAGAACGACGGCCGCATCACGGAGCCCAGCGGCCCCGACACCTCCTCGAGGTACTCCGCGAGCTCGTCGCGCGTGTTGCGCCACGTGAAGTACGTGTACGACTGGTGGAAGCCGACCGTCGCGAGGGTCCGCATCATCGCCGGCTTGGTGAACGCCTCGGACAGGAACAGGACCTCCGGGTTCGTGCGGCGGAACTCGGCGAGCAGGCGCTCCCAGAACGGCAGCGGCTTCGTGTGCGGGTTGTCCACGCGGAACGCCGTGACGCCCGCGTCGACCCACACCCGCAGCACCCGCAGGATCTCCTCGTAGATCCCCTCCGGGTCGTTGTCGAAGTTCAGGGGGTAGATGTCCTGGTACTTCTTGGGCGGGTTCTCCGCGTACGCGATGCTGCCGTCCACGCGGCGCGTGAACCACTCGGGGTGCTCCGTGACCCACGGGTGGTCCGGCGAGCACTGCAGGGCGACGTCGAGCGCCACCTCGAGCCCCAGGTCGCGCGCCTTGCGGACGAGCGCGCGGAAGTCGTCGAAGGTGCCGAGGTCCGGGTGGATCGCGTCGTGGCCGCCGTCGGGGGAGCCGATCGCGTACGGCGAGCCCGGGTCGCCCGGCTGGGGGGTGAGCGAGTTGTTGCGGCCCTTGCGGAACGTCGTACCGATCGGGTGCACCGGCGTCAGGTAGACGACGTCGAAGCCCATCGCGGCGATCGCGGGGAGCCGCTTCGACGCCGTCGCGAACGTCCCCGAGCGCCACGAGCCGTCGCGCGCCTGCTTCGCGCCCTCCGAGCGGGGGAAGAGCTCGTACCAGGAGCCCGCGAGCGCCAGCGGGCGGTCCACGACGAGCGGGTACGTGTCCGACGGCGAGACCAGGTCGCGCAGCGGGTGGTGCGCGAGCGCGGCCAGGACCTGGTCGCTGGTGGCGGCCGCGAAGCGGACCTCGGGCGGCAGTCCGGCGTCGGCCAGCGCGGAGGCCGCGGCCCGCAGCACCTCCTGCTCCGCGCCGGGGCGCCCCGGGACGGCCAGGACGCGCTCGAACAGGGCGGCGCCCTCCGCGAGCATGAGCTGGACGTCGATGCCCGCGGGGATCTTGATGCCCGCGTCGTGGCGCCACGTCGCGTACGGGTCCGACCAGCCCTCGACGCGCAGCCCCCACGTGCCCGTCTCGTCCGGCGACACGAAGCCGCGGAACCGGTCCAGCCCGGGGGCGACGTCGACCATCGGCGAGGTGAACCGGTCCTGCCCGTCGGGGCCGACGAGGACGGCCGTGGCGGCGACCGCGTCGTGCCCCTCGCGGAAGACCGTCGCCTCGACCGGGACGAGCTCGCCGACCGCGGCCTTCGCCGGCCAGCGGCCCTCGGCGATCGTTGGGGAGACCTCCACGACGGGGATCCGCCCGACGCCCGGGGCTCCCGTGACGGTCGTGCCCTGCGGGAATCCGACCGGCGCCGTGGGGACGGTCGCCGTCGTCGAGGGCTCGGGAGTCGTCGAGCGGGCCGCAGCCGTGCGCGCCGAGCTGGACCGGGCGGCGCGGGTGCGCGTGGCCGGGGCGGAGGCCGAGCGGGTGCGGCGGGTCGTGGCTGGTGCCGCGGGATAGGTCGAAGGGGTCGGCGGGTCGACGGGGTTCGTGGGGGAGGCGCTCGCGGCGGCGTCGGTGTCGCGGGTCGCGGCGGCTGACGGCCGGGGCGTGGCGCGGCGGGGCGTGGTCACTGTTCGAACCTACAACCGTGAGCCGGAGGGCTCCCCCCGAGCCACGCACCGGCGGCCACTCTCGCCGAGATCGAGGCTCCTGCGGCCAGGTCGAGGGTGATCCGCTCGACTTGGGCGCGACACCCTCGATCTCGGCGATCAGGCCCGCTGCCGACGGCATCCGGCCGCGAGCGCCGCCCGAACCCGGGCCACGAGTCGTTCCGGGTGCGCGAGATCCGCCCAGGTGACGCGAACGAGGATCCAGCCGGCCTCGACCAGCGCATCGTGGCGCCGTTTCTCCTCGAGGAGTCGTCGACGCGGGTCGCCGTACTCACCCCCGCTGTACTTGATCGCCCCGTCGAACTCGATGCCGACCTTGATGTCGGGCCACCCGAGGTCGATCCAGCGGGTACCGAGGAACGTCTCGACAGCGATGTCGAGCTCCGGGGAAGGCAGGCCGGCGGACGCCAGGTGCCAACGCGTTCGCGACTCGCCCACGGAGTCGGAGCGGGGGTCCGCCAACGCGATGACACGTCGGGCGAGCCTGATCCCGCGTCGGCCGGCTTCCTCGTCGGCCCGAGCGGTCAGCGCCGGGAGGTCCGCACCGGCTCGCAGGGCAGAGTCGACCACACCCAGCGCCCGCTCGGGCGCCATCGCACAGGCGCAGTCGAGAGCCGTCCGGGTCGGCGACGTCACCGGGAGGCCGTCGACGGCGGACCGGTCCTCCTCCGGGAGCGCCCCGGTGTGGCGCCGCAGAGGCAGGAGCCCACGGACGGGCGACGGTGGCGTCGAGAGCTGGGTCAGGTGGACGTCCACCCCGAGCCCCCACACCCAGCACCCCCACAGCAGGGCCGCGGTCTCGTGGCTGAACCAGAAGTCCGTCGTGACGCGGGCGAGCGTGGCACGTACCCGCAGCAGGTGGAGGGCCTCGTTGCGGCGCCACGCTGGCTCAGCCGGTGGTGCGACGCCGACGAGACCGGGCGCCACGCGGACGAGGCGGCCTTCCGTGAGGCCGGCACGCAGGTCGGCTGGCGTGACGTCGTCGGACCGGGCGAGCTGGGGGAGGACCGGGCGTCGCGGCGGCGGGAGCGAGCGGGTCCGGGCGAGGCGGTGAGGGGCCGTGGACCGGCTCGGGGCCAGGGTCGAGGTCGTCGTCATGGGGACGAGGTTGTCGGAGGGTCGCGTGGTCGGACGGAACCTGGTCATCGCTGTGGAGGCCCCGGCGACCTGGGGGTAGGGCTCGCCGCTACCGAAGTCGAGGGTTTCGCGCCGAGACCGAGTGCATCGTGATCGATCTCGGCGCGAAACCCTCGATCTCGGGGGGCGGGCGCGGCGCGGTCAGCGGGCGAGCGCCCGGCCCACGGTCCGGCCGGTGAACAGGCAGCCCCCGAGGAACGTCCCCTCGAGCGCGCGGTTCCCGTGGGCGCCGCCACCCCCGAACCCGGACGCCTCACCGACGGCCCACAGCCCCTCGAACACCGACCCGTCGTCGTGCAGGACTCGCCCGACGGCGTCGGTGTGGAGCCCGCCGAGCGTCTTGCGGGTCAGCACGGAGAGCCGGACGGCGAGCAGCGGACCGTCCTTGGGGTCCGTGAGGGGCCGCGGCGGCGCGACGCGGATCAGCCGGTCGACCTTGAACCGCCGGGCCATCGCGGTCGCGACGACCTGGTGGTCCTTGCCGAGCCCGCTCGTGACCTGGGCGTCGCGCAGGGCGATGGTGCTGGCGAGCTGGCCCGCGTCGATGCGCCGCTCGCCGACGAGCGCGTTCATGCCGGCGGCGAGGTCGGCGGGCGTGGACGCGAACACGAACTCGGGCGACTTCTCGGCGAACGCCGCGACAGGCCCGACGGCGCCCGGCAGCACCCGCTTGGTGAGCAGCCGGAGGTCCTTGCCGGTGAGGTCGGGGTTCTGCTCGCTCCCGGAGAGGGCGAACTCGGACTCCATGATCCGGCGGTTGAGGACGAACCAGGAGTGGGTGTCGCCCTGCCGGGTGACGTGCTGGAGCGAGCCGAGGGCGTCGAAGCCGGGGTAGAGCGGCTGCGGGAAGCGGCGCCCGTCGGCGTCGAGCCACAGCGACGACGGGCCGGGCAGGATCCGGATGCCGTGGTCCGTCCAGACGGGGGAGTGGTTGGCGATGCCCTCGGGGTAGTGCCACATGCGGTCCTCGTGGACCATCGCGGCGCCGGCGTCGCGGGCGACCTCGAGCAGGAGCCCGTCGGTCGAGTCCGGCACGCCTTGGAGCATCCGCGGCGGGAGAGTCCCCGCCTCGCGGGGCCACCGTGCGCGGACGAGGTCGTGGTTGGCGCCGATCCCGCCCGACGCGACGACCACGGCCCCCGCCTCGACCTCGACCTCCCCGACGACGGCCCGCGACGACGGCACGCCGCGCTCGCCGTCGTCGGCGGCGAGGACCTCCGCCCGCACCCCGGTGACGCGCCCGTCCGTCACGACGAGCTCGGTGACCCGGTGCCGGAACCGCACGTCGAGGAGGCCGCCGCGCGCGGCGTCGAGCGCCGCGGCGACGAACGGCTCGACGATCCCCGGCCCGGTGCCCCACGTGACGTGGAAGCGGGGCACGGAGTTGCCGTGCCCGTCGGCGAGGTAGCCACCGCGCTCGGCCCACTGGACGAGCGGGAACCAGCGCACGCCCTTGCCGTGCAGCCAGGGCCGCATCCCGCCGGCGGCGAAGTCGACGAACCCTCGCGCCCACGCGTAGCCGTGCCGGTCGGGGCCCTCGCCTCGCTCGGCGCCGGGCTCGAACTGCGCGGAGCCCAGCCAGTCGGAGAACGCGAGGTCGGCGCTGTCGTGCACGCCCAGGCGTCGCTGCTCCGGGGAGTCGACGAGGAACAGCCCGCCGAACGACCACCACGCCTGCCCGCCGAGGCTCGCACGGGGCTCCTGGTCGAGCAGCAGCACGCGCTTCCCGGCAGCCGTGAGCTCGCTCGCCGTGACGAGCCCGGAGAGCCCGGCGCCCACGACGACGACGTCCGCCTTCAGGCGTGCGCCGCCGGTCGCGCCGGTCGTCGGGGAGGCGGTGGCGGAGGTGACGTCGGTGTCGTCCATGGCGCGGAGCGTACCTGGTCCGACGGGGCGTTCCGCCGGGTGGGGTTCAGCCGCGCGGCTCCGCCAGGTACACGACGACGGCGAGGGCGTCCAGCAGCACCCGGTCGCCGGGCTCCCGGTCGGGGTGGGTCGTCATGGCCCGCGTCGCGGACGTCGATCCCCACGCCCGCCGCCACCGGCGGTCGGTGTTGCCGCGCCCGGCGAGCGCGACCTCCATCGGGGACAGGGCACCGTTGAGCACGACGAGCACGTGCGAGGACCCCACGACGGGGGTGCGGCGCATCATCTGCAGCGTCCGGGCCTCGGGGTCGTGCCAGTCGTCGTGCGTGAACGGCTCGCCCGCGGCGTCGTACCAGGCGAGGTCGGGCTGGGACGGTGCGTCGCCGGGCAGCGGGGTGCCGCGGTAGAACGCGTCGACGCGCAGCGCGGGGTGCTCGCGTCGCAGCGCCAGGAGCGCGCGCGTCGAGTCGAGCAGCTCGCGCTGCCAGGGCGCGAGGTCCCAGTCCACCCACGACGTCGCGTCGTCCTGGCAGTACGCGTTGTTGTTGCCGCCCTGGGTGCGGCCGAGCTCGTCGCCGGCCGTGAGCATCGGGGTTCCGGCCGAGAGCAGGAGCGTGGCGAGCAGGTTCCGCATGCTGCGGGCGCGCAGCGAGGCGACCCGAGCGGTCTCGGGGTCGCGCGGGTCGCCCGCGCCCTCGATCCCGTGGTTCCAGGAACGGTTGTCGCCCGAGCCGTCGCGCCCGTCCTCGCCGTTCGCCTCGTTGTGCTTGCGGTCGTAGGTGACGAGGTCGCGCAGGGTGAAGCCGTCGTGCGCGGTCACGAAGTTCACCGACGCGACGGGTCCGCGGGCGAGCGGCGGGTCGCTGATCCCGAACAGGTCCGCGGACCCGGCGAGCCGGGTCGCGAGGTCGCGGACGCCGTCGTGCCCGGGACCCGGTTCGCCGCGCCGCAGCCGTGCGACGTCGGCCAGCCAGAACTGGCGCGCGGCGTCGCGGAACCGGTCGTTCCACTCGGCCATCGGCGGCGGGAACTGCCCGGTGCGCCAGCCGCCCGGCCCGACGTCCCACGGTTCCGCGACGAGCTTGAGGTTCGCGAACGACGGGTCGTTCTGCAGCGCGACGAGGAACGGGTGGTCGGGCTGGTACCCGGCGAAGGACCGGCCCAGCGTCACGGCGAGGTCGAAGCGGAAGCCGTCCACCCCGACGACGTCCGCCCAGTACCGCAGCGAGTCCAGAGCGAGCTGGACGACCCGGGGACGACGGAAGTCGAGCGTGTTGCCCGTGCCCGTCGTGTCGACGAGCTGGGCGGGGACGTTGCCGTCGTGCAGGTAGTAGCCGGTGTTGTCGAGGCCGCGCCACGACAGGTGCGGCCCGTCGACGCCGCCCTCGCACGTGTGGTTGTAGACGACGTCGAGGAGGACCTCGATGCCCGCCTCGTGGAGCGCGTGCACCGCGGTGCGGACCTCGTCGAGGACGGCGCCCGACCCGGCGTCCTGCGCGGCCCGTGTCGCGTACGACGGTTCGGGCGCGAAGAAGCCCAGCGTGTTGTAGCCCCAGTAGTTCGTGAGGCCCTTGGCGACGAGGTGCGGCTCGTCCGACTTGGCGTGCACGGGCAGGAGCTCGATCGC
Organism: Luteimicrobium sp. NPDC057192; assembly: GCF_042670205.1. NCBI lineage: Bacteria > Bacillati > Actinomycetota > Actinomycetes > Micrococcales > Luteimicrobium > Luteimicrobium sp. NPDC057192. The sequence goes on from NZ_JBHUWD010000008.1 coordinate 58,151, forward strand.
GGTGATGCCGAGCCTGGTCAGGTGCTCGACGACGACCGGGTGCCCCAGCGCCGCGTACGTGCCGCGCAGCTCCTCGGGCAGGTCGGGATGGAGCATCGTGAGGCCGCGCACGTGCGCCTCGTAGACGACGGTGTCGCGCCACGGCACGTACGGCCGGTTCGCGTGCGGGTCCGGCGTGCGGGCGCGCAGCCCCTCGACGTCGACGACGACCGAGTGCGGCACGTGCGGCGCGGAGTCGCGCGGGTCGGCGGGGCCGAAGGCGTCGCCCGGCGCGAACCCCTCGACCGCCTCGTCGAGGTCGACCCGCCCGACGACGCCGCGCGCGTACGGGTCGACGAGCAGCTTGGCGGGGTTGTGGCGCAGGCCGGCAGCCGGGTCCCACGCGCCGTGCGTGCGGAAGCCGTAGCGCTGCCCCGGCTCGACCCCGGGCACGTACGCGTGCCAGACGCCGAAGCTCGGACCCTCGAGCGGCACGCGGCGCTCGTGGAGGCTCCCGTCGGGCGCGGGGTCGAGCAGGCAGAGGTCGACGGCGGTGGCGTGCGCCGCGAGGACGGCGACGCTCACGCCGTCAGGGGTCACGTGGACGCCGAGCGGCGGCGTCGCGACGTGGCGGGGGGACGGTGGCACGCGTCTCAGTCTGACGACGACGGTGCCGTGGGACCAAACGGAGCGCGGTCGGCACCGCGTGTGCGGTCGGGTTCGCGGGTGGGTGCGGCGAGGTGGTTCGGGCTGTCGTGCTTCGGCCCTGGGGGCCGTGCGCACTCTCTGACGCCCTTCGCCACCTCCCCGCACCCACCCGCTCTGCTGTCGTCTGCCTTCAGCTCCGCGCCGTCGCCGCACACTCGCTGCGCCGTCGTCCGCGTGCCCGGAAGGTGCGCTGCGCCGTCGGGCGCGCCCTGACGCCGAGGTAGACCGGATGCCGGGGTACTTCGCGAGGTAGACCGGATGCCGGGGTACTTCGCGAGGTAGACCGGATGCCGGGGTACTTCGCGAGGTAGACCGGATGCCGGGGTACTTCGCGAGGACGGGATCTGCGCCCCGCGTGTTCGGTGCCGGGGTGGGAGGCGGTCAGTCCTCGGTCGACTCCGCCTTGCCGGCCGAGATGAGCTCCATGATCGACGAGTCCGCGAGGGTCGTGACGTCGCCGACCGGCCGCTTCTCGGCGACGTCGCGCAGCAGGCGCCGCATGATCTTCCCGGACCGCGTCTTGGGCAGCTCGGGGACGATCATGATCTGCCGGGGTTTCGCGATCGGGCCGATCTGCGTGCGGACGTGGCCCGACAGCTCCTGCACGACCTCGGGTCCGCCGTCGCCGGCCTCCTCGCGGAGGATGACGTACGCGACGACGGCCTGCCCGGTGGTCTCGTCGCTCGCCCCGACGACGGCCGCCTCGGCGACCTTGGGGTGCGAGACGAGCGCCGACTCGATCTCCGTGGTGGACAGCCGGTGGCCGGAGACGTTCATGACGTCGTCGACGCGGCCCAGCAGCCAGACGTCGCCGTCCTCGTCCTTCTTCGCGCCGTCGCCCGCGAAGTAGTAGCCCTGGTCCTTGAAGCGCGACCAGTACGTGTCGACGTACCGCTGGTCGTCGCCCCAGATGGTCCGGAGCATCGACGGCCAGGGCCGGGTGAGCACCAGGTACCCGCCGGACCCGTTCGGCACGGGCGTCCCGGCGTCGTCGACGACGTCCGCACCGATCCCGGGGAGCGCGGTCATCGCGGACCCGGGCTTGCCGGCGGTCACACCGGGGAGCGGGCTGATGAGGATCGAGCCGGTCTCGGTCTGCCACCACGTGTCGACGACGGGGACCTTGCCGCCGCCGATGACGTCCCGGTACCAGATGTACGCCTCGGGGTTGATGGGCTCGCCCACCGAGCCGAGGAGCCGCACGGACGACAGGTCGTGCCGGTCGGGCACCTCGCGGCCCTGCTTCATGAACGACCGGATGGCCGTGGGCGCGGTGTAGAAGATCGTCACCCCGTGGTCGGCGATGATCTGCCACCACCGCCCGCGCTCGGGGAAGTCGGGCGTGCCCTCGTACATGACCTGGGTGACGCCGTTCGCGAGCGGCCCGTAGACGATGTACGAGTGCCCGGTGATCCAGCCGATGTCGGCGCTGCACCAGTACACGTCGGTGTCGGCCTTGAGGTCGAAGACCGCCCAGTGCGTCCACGCGGTCTGCGTGAGGTACCCGCCCGTGGTGTGCAGGATGCCCTTCGGCTTGCCGGTCGTCCCCGACGTGTACATGACGAACAGCGGGTGCTCGGCGTCGAACGCCTGCGGCGTGTGCTCGGCCGACGCCGTCTCGACGGTCTCGTGCCACCACACGTCACGGTCGTGCCAGGCGACGTCCTGCCCGGTTCGGCGCACCACGAGGACGGTCGGCACGTCGTGGCCCGCGCGGGCCGCGATCTCGACGGCGTCGTCGACGGCGGGTTTGAGCGACGACGGCGCACCGCGCCGGTAGCCGCCGTCCGCCGTGATCACGAGCTTGGCCTGGCAGTCCTCGATCCGGCTCGCCAGGGCCTCCGCGGAGAACCCGCCGAACACGACCGTGTGGATCGCGCCGATGCGCGCGCAGGCCAGCATCGCGACGACGGCCTCCGGGATCATCGGCAGGTAGATCGCGACCCGGTCGCCGTCACCGACCCCGAGCGCCTCCAGGGCGTTCGCGGCGCGGGAGACGTCGTCCTTGAGGTCGGCGTAGGTGAGGTCGCGGGTGTCGCCGTAGGGCTCGCCGACCCAGTGGATCGCGACCCGGTCGCCGAGCCCGTTCTCGACGTGCCGGTCGACGCAGTTGTACGCGGCGTTGAGCGTCCCGCCCAGGAACCACTTGGCGAACGGCGGGTCGTCCCAGTCGAGGACGCGGTCCCAGCGGCGCTCCCAGGTCAGGCGCTCGGCGGCGCGCTCCCAGAAGCCCTCGGGGTCGGCGGACGCCTCGGCGTACGCGTCGGCGGTGACGTTGGCGTGCGCCGCGAGCTCGGGCGGCGGCGCGAACCGCCGGTTCTCGTGGAGCAGGTTGGAGAGGGTCTCGTCAGTCACGGTGGATCACTCCCGTCCGGGCCGGCTCAGCGGGGGCCGACGGGCAGGACGGCCCGCTTGTTCGTGAAGGCGAGCACCCCCGCGAACGAGGCGTACCAGGCGACGAGCGCGGTCGCGACGCCGAACCAGCCGCCCGCCTTCGCGAGGCCCGACGTGTCGGTGAGGTCGCCGAGCGCGAGCAGCAGGAACGTGACCGTCAGCAGCCCGAAGACGCCGACCAGCGCGCCGGTGGTCCGCAGCGAGGCGATGAACATGTACGCGGTGAAGATCGCCCAGGCCAGCAGGAACAGCCCGACGCCGTGGCCCGCGTCCTTGGGGTCGACGCCGCTGAGGTCGGTGTGGCCCGTCAGGTACCAGAAGGCGATCCAGAACGCGCCGTACGACGTGAACGCGGTGGCGCCGAACGTGTTGCCCTTCGCGAACTCCCACATGCCCGCGAGCATCTGGGCGATGCCGCCGTAGGCCAGCGCCAGGCCGAACACGACCGGCTCCGCCTTGAACAGGCCGGTGTTCGTGAAGCTCAGCACGAACGTGGTCAGGGCGAAGGCGGCGAGCCCGAGCGGTGCCGGGTCGGCGAAGGCGGCGGCGCCCCGGGGGAGCGGTCCGGCCTCCGCGTTCGTCTCGACGTCGCGGGCGGGATTGGCAGCAGACATGAACACTCCTCCTTGAGCGTGGCCTCGGCTTCGAGGCGCCACCGACGCTAGTGACGCCGTCGCGCGTCCGGTACGACCTCGGGCGTCGGATCGGTGAGCGGTCCGCCCGCTGCGACGAGCGTCGTCGGGCGTGCGACGAGCGGTGCTTCTGCTGCGACGAACGACCGCCCGCGAGCTGTCAGAACCTGGCGGCACTCTGCTGCCGTGAGCTTCTGACAACTCGCCGAGGCGTGTCAGTCGTCGGCGCCGCGGGCGCGGAACCCGGCGCGGTCGAGGGCGACGGCCTCGGGGGTGTGCAGGCGCACCATGATCCGGGCGACGTGGGCGGGCGGTGCGCCGCGCGTGAGCAGCGAGACGACGACCATGGTCGCGAACGCGACGGGCACGGTGACGAGCGCGGGCTGCGCGACGACGACCCCCAGCCCGCCGCGGGGCACGGCGCCCGTCGAGACCGTCAGCACCGCCGCGGTGGACAGCACGCCTCCCACCACCATCCCGGCGATCGCGCCGGGCGACGTCAGCCCCCGCCACCAGATCCCGAGCAGCAGCAGCGGGCAGAGGGTCGACGCGGCGACGGCGAACGCGAGCTCGACGGCCTGCGCGACCGCGAGCCCGCTCGTCAGGAGGGTCAGGGCGAGCGCCCCGGCGGCCACGAGGACGCCCGCGAGCTGGAACGCGGGCACGGCGCGGAGCCGTCGGCCGAGCACGTCCTGCCCGACGACGCCCGCGATGGACAGCACGAGCCCCGACGACGTCGACAGGAACGCCGCGAACGCCCCGGCGGCGAGCACCGCGACCAGGACGTCGCCGAGCGTCGCCCCGACGACGTGCGCGGGCAGCGTGAGGATCGCGGCGTCGGCCTGGCCGGTCCCGGGCGTGGGGATCTCGGGCAGGTAGGCGCGCGCGAGCGCCCCGTAGACGGGCGGCAGCACGTAGAACACGCTGAGCAGCACGAGCACGACGACGGTGGTGCGGCGGGCGGCCCGGCCGTCGCGGTTGGTGTAGAAGCGGACGGCGACGTGAGGCAGCCCCATGGTCCCGAGGAACAGCGCGACGACGAGCGAGTACGTGGCGTAGAGGCCTTGGCCGCCGTGCACGGGAGCGAGCCACTCGGGGTCGCGCAGCCGCGCGAGGACGACGTCGCCGCCGCCCGTCCGGTGCACCAGCAGGAACGCGAGCGGTAGGCACAGGGCAGCGAGCTTGAGCCAGTACTGGAGCGCCTGCGCGAGCGTGATGCTGCGCATCCCGCCGACCGTCACGTTGACGAGCACGACCGCGGCCACGACGGCGGCGCCGACCCACGACGGCGCACCCGTGAGGATCCGCAGCGTGAGCCCGGCCTCGCGGAACTGCGGGACGAGGTAGAGCAGGGCAACGACGACGACCATGGCGCTCGCGGTGGCGCGCGCGGGCTGCGAGCCGAGGCGGAGCTCGGCGAAGTCGGGCAGCGTGTAGGCGCGCGAGCGGCGCAGCGGCGCCGCGACGAACAGCAGGAGCAGGAGGTACCCGGCGGTCCAGCCGACGGGGTACCAGAGGCTCGTCGCGCCGCGGGAGAGCACGAGGCCCGCGATGCCGAGGAACGACGCCGCGGACAGGTACTCGCCGCTCACGGCCGCCGCGTTGGTCGCGGGGGAGACGGCGCGCGACGCGACGTAGTACTCGCTCGGGGTGCGGGCGCGGCGCAGGCTGAAGGCGCCGGCGCCGAGCGTGAGCGCGACGACGAGGACGACCGCGACGACGGTCGCGAGGGCGCGCGTGCTCATGGCTGCCGTCCGGGTGCCTGGTGCGCGCCGAGGAGCTCGACGAACGCGCGCTCGTTGCGCTCCGCGCGTCGGACGTACCAAGCGGCGAGCCCGATCAGCACGGGGTAGCAGCACGCGCCCAGCACGACCCAGGGGAGCGTCACGCCGAGCACGCGCACGTCCCCGAGCGCGGGCACGACGACGAACAGCACGGGCAGCAGCCCGACCGTGACGGCGAGGACCCCGCACACGACGAGCGCGAGCCGCAGCTGCGCGCGCACGAGCGAGCGGACGTACACCTCGCCGAGCTGGGTCTGGGCGTCGATCTCGGACGTGATGGTCGTGCGTCGTCGGCGGCGCGCGGGCGGCGCGGTGACGACGACCCGGCGGGGCGGCTCGCCGCTCACCCGGGCGCCCGCCGCGTCCGGCGCAGGGCCTCGCGGAGCGCCGGGGCGTGCCGGCGGCTCACGGGCAGCTCCCGCCCCTCGACGACGACGGCCACGCGCCCCCCGGACTCGCGCACCTCCTCGACGTGGGCGAGCGAGACGAGCACCGACCGGTGCACGCGCACGAACCCGGCCGGACGCCAGCGCGCCTCGAGGCTCGTGACGGTGAGCCGCACGAGGTGGCTCCCGTCGTCGGTGTGCAGGCGGCTGTAGTCGCCGTGCGCCTCGACGTACCGCACCTGCGACCGGGCAACGAGCCGGGTGACGCCGCCGAGCTCGACGGCGATGGCGTCGTCGGGCGGGGGCGGTGAGGTGGGCTCGACGACGGGGTCGGCCGGTGCGGAGGACGGGGCGGCGCGCTCCGCCTGGATCCGGCGGATCGCTTCGCGGAGCCGGGACTCGCGCACGGGCTTGAGCAGGTAGTCCACGGCCGACAGCTCGAACGCGGTGACCGCGTGCTCGGCGTGGGCGGTGACGAACGTGACGGCGGGCGGGTCGCGGAACCGGGCCAGGGTCGCGGCGAGGTCGAGCCCGTCGAGCCCGGGCATCGCGACGTCGAGGAACACGGCGTCGACCTCGGCGTCCCGCAGGACGCGCAGCGCGTCGGGGACCGACCCGGCCGCAAGGATCGGGCCCACCCGGGCGTCGCGGCCGAGCAGGTAGGCGAGCTCGTCGCGTGCGGGGGCCTCGTCGTCGACGACGAGCACGCGGAGCGGCGCCGTCATACCGCGACCCCCGGCGCCACGCCGGGCGCGAACTTGGGGATCCGGACGCTCACCTTGGTGCCTGCCCCCGGCGCCGTCTCGACGACCACCCCGTACTCGTCCCCGAACACCGACCGCAGCCGCTCGTCGACGTTGTGCAGGCCGAGCGAGTCGAGCGTCGTGTCGCCCGCGAGGACACGGCGGATCCGCTCCGGGTCCTCGCCGACGCCGTCGTCCTCGACGGTGATGACGGCCTCGCGGTCGAGGTCGCGGGCCCGGATGGTCACGGACCCGCCCTCGGGCTTGGGTGCGAGCCCGTGCCGGACGGCGTTCTCCACCAGCGGCTGCAGGCACAGCACGGGCAGGGCGATCGGTAGGACCTCGGGGGCGATCCGCACGTCGACGCCGATCCGGCCGCCGAACCGCGCCTGCTCGAGCACGAGGTAGCGCTGCACCGACTCGAGCTCCTCCTCGAGCGTCGTGAAGTCGCCGAGGCGCCGCAGCGAGTAGCGCGTGAAGTCGGCGAAGTCGAGCAGCAGCTCACGGGCGCGGTCCGGGTCGGTGCGCACGAACGACGCGATCGCCGTGAGCGCGTTGCACACGAAGTGCGGCGAGATCTGCGCCCGCAGCGCCCGCAGCTCCGCCTCGATGAGCCTCGACCGCGACAGCTCGAGCTCGCCGCGCTCGAGCTGCGTCGACACCCAGTCCGCGAGCTCCGTCGTCGCGCGCACCAGCGCGGCCTGCGCGTTCGGCGCGTACACCTGCAGGGTCCCCACGACGACGTCGTCCACCGTGAGCGGCGAGACCACCACGTCCCGCACCGGGCACGGCGCGCCGCACCCCAGCTCCCCGTGCCCGACGACGTTCGTGCGGCCGTGTGCGACCCCCGCCGGCGCGAGGCGTCGGGCGTCACCGCGGTGGGTGTCGTCGCCGTCCCAGGCGAGCAGGTTCTCCGTGTCGGTCAGCGCGACGGCGTGCGCCCCGACGAGCGTGCGCAGGTGGCGGACCGACTTCTCCGCCGACTCGCGCGTCAGGCCGTCGCGGAACGCCGTCGCCATGAGGGAGGCGGTGTGCAGCGTCGCGAACGTGGCACGGTCGGCGTCGCTGCCGAGGGGCTGTGTCCGCAGCCATGACCGCCGTGTCATGCGGAACAGGGTACGACCCGCTGTGAGGTGTCCGACCCTCGGGCGCCCGCCCTGCCGGTGACCTGCGCCGGTAGTCTCGGACGGGACCGGCCGGCGCACCCGCCGCCCGGCCACCACCGCCTCCCGAACCGGAGAAGGAGCTGCCGCATGGCTGCCGCGCTGCGCGTCGTCGTCGCCGTCAAGTACGTCCCGGACATCCAGTCCCCCCGCGCGTTCGAGGACCGTCGCCTCGTGCGGACCAGCGACGACGGCACCCTCAACGAGCTCGACGAGAACGCGGTCGAGGCCGCGCTCCGGCTCGTCGAGGCCCTCCCGGAGGACGCGCGCGAGGGCAGCGAGGTCGTCGTCGTGACGGTCGGCCCCGCGGACGCCGAGGCGGCGCTGCGCAAGGCGTACCAGCTCGGCGCGGACCGCGCGGTCCACGTCGTCGACGACGCGCTGGCCGGGTCCGACTACCACGGCACCGCCGTGGCGCTCGCGGCCGCGATCAGGCGCCTGCACGACGAGCGCCCCGTCGACCTGGTGCTCACGGGCATGGCCGCGCTCGACGGGCTGGGCTCGGTCGTCCCGACGCTCGCGGCGTCGTGGCTCGGCTGGCCGGCGGTCGGGCTGGTGACGGCTTTCACGCTGGGCGACGCGGACCTCTCCGCGACCCGCGAGCTCGACGGCGTCACCGAGACGGTCACCGTCCCGCGCCCCGCGGTCGTGTCCGTCACGGACCACGCGAACGACCCCCGGTTCCCCAACTTCAAGCTCATCATGGCCGCCCGCAGCAAGCCCGTGGAGGCGTGGTCGCTCGCCGACCTCGAGGAGCCGCTCGAGCGGCTCTCGGAGGCCGCAGGCCTCCCGCTGCCCGGCGTCGGGGGAGAGGGCGCACGCGCCCGCACGACGAGCGCCGAGCCGCGCCCGCCGCGCCCGGAGACCGAGGTCGTGACCGACAAGGGCGAGGGCGGCATCGCGCTCGCCGAGTTCCTCATCCGCAACGAGCTCGTCTGAGAGGCCCGGACATGACCAGCTCCCGCCGCACCGTCCTCGTCCACCTCGACACGCCCGCGACCGAGCTCAGCAGCTCCGCGCTCGAGCTCCTCACGCTCGGCCGCACCCTCGGCCGGGTCGAGGCCGTCGCCCTCGAGTCGCCGTCCCTGGAGACCCTCGCGCAGCTCGGCGCGTACGGCGTCGAGCTCGTCCGGCAGGCCGAGGTGAGCGACGACCTCGGCCCCGACGCCGCGCACTCGACGGCGCTCGTCGCCGAGGCGCTCGCCCGCGCCGCCGACGCGTCGGGCGCGGCCGTCGTGCTGCTCGCGTCGACGTTCCCCAACAAGGAGTCCGCGGCCCGCCTCGCGTTCCTCACCGGGGCGGGGCTCGTCATCGACGCCGCCGGCGTCTCGGTCTCCGAGGAAGGCCACGTCGTCGGGTCCAAGCGCGTCCTCGCGGGCTCGTGGGACACGTCGTGCGAGATCCTCACCGACCTCGCGGTCCTCACGGTCCGCGCGAACGCCGTCGTCCCGGAGCCCGCCGAGGCCGCGGTGGAGACGACGGTCGAGGGCTACGCCGTCGTCCCGTCGGCGCTCGCGAAGGCCGGCGTCCCGACGTCGCGCGAGGTGCACGCGGCCGAGCACGGCGACGGCCCGGCCCGTCCGGCGCTCGCCGAGGCGGCGTTCGTCGTCGCGGGCGGCCGGGGCACGTTCGGCGACTTCACGCCCGTCGAGGACCTCGCCGACGCGCTCGGCGCCGCCGTCGGCGCGACCCGCGACTGCGTGGACGAGGGCTGGATCGGCCACGACGCGCAGATCGGCCAGACGGGCGTGACCGTCGCGCCGCGCGTCTACGTCGGGGCCGGGATCTCCGGCGCGCCGCACCACCGCGGCGGCATGCAGGCGTCGCAGGTGATCGTGGCGGTGAACAACGACCCGGATTGCCCTCTGTTCGAGATCGCGGACCTCGCCGTCGTCGGCGACCTGCACGAGGTGCTGCCGCAGGCGGCCGAGCGGATCCGGGAGCACAAGGCCCAGGCCTGACGTCCGTCGAGCAAGCGGGTTCCGCGCCCAGCAAGCGGCTGAGGACCGCTTGCTCGACGCCGGACCCGCTTGCTCGGCGAGAGCGGGGGCGGCGAGCGTGCGGCGGTGTCGCACGCGGTCCGTAGGGTCGTGGTCATGGCCGACGACGTCACCCCGCGGGTCCTCAACCGGACGCTGCTCGCGCGCCAGCACCTGCTCGAACGGCTCCCCGCGGATGACCCCCGCGCCGACCCGGTCGCGCTGACCGCGCACCTGCTCGGGCTCCAGGCTCAGGAGCCGATGCCGCCGTACCTGTCGGTCGCGGCCCGTGCCGACGCGGACCCGCGGCACCTCTCCCGGGCGCTCGCCGAGCGGAGCGTGCTCCGCGTCCTGCCCATGCGCGGCACCATCCACACGGTCACCGCCGACGACGCCCGGTTGCTGCGGCCCCTCGTGCAGCCGTTCCTCGACAAGGTCTCGCGCAACAGCGGGGCGAGCCGCCCGGCGGCGCACGTCCCCCTCGCCGACCTCCTCGCGGAGGGGCGCGCCCTGATGAGCGACGGCCCGGTCCCCGTGAGGGCGCTGGGGGCGGCTCTCGCCGAGCGCTTCACGGACGCGCCGCCGTCGGCGCTGGTGAACCGGCTGCGGGAGGGGGCGGCGCTCGTCCAGGTGCCGCCGCGCGGCCTGTGGGGACGGCCCGGCGGCGTCGCGTACGTGACGCTCGAGTCGTGGCTCGGCGAGCCCGACGGCGCGTTCGACCTGGGCGCGGACCCGGCGGCCGAGACGGAGGCCCAGGCCGAGGGGCTCGCGCGCGTCGTCCGGCGGTACCTGGCGGCGTTCGGGCCGGCGACGCCCGCGGACGTCACCACGTGGTCCGGGATCACGGGTGTCCGGGCCGTCTTCGACGCGCTCGGCGACGAGCTCGTCCCGCTCCGCACCGACGACGGCCGGACCGTATGGGACCTCGCCGGCGCGCCCTTGACCGACGCCGACGTCCCCGCGCCCGTCCGGTTCCTGGGACGCTATGACAACGTGTGGCTCTCCCACGCGGGCCGCGACCGGGTCACCCCGCCCGACGCGCGCCGTCGCTGGATGGGGTCGAACGGAGGCGTCGGGAGCGTGGTGCTCGTGGACGGCGTGATGGCAGGGCTGTGGTCGACGACGGCGGGAGGCGAGGTCGAGGTCGAGCTGTTCGACCGGGTGAGCAGGGCGCAGCGGTCGGACCTCGACGCCGAGGCGGCGCGCGTCGAGGCGCTCCTCGCGGTCCCCGCGGACGAGGAGGCGGCCGCGTGAGCGCGTCTGCCTCCTACGACGACCACCTGCTCCTCATCCCCTCGCCGGGCGGCGACGCGCTGCTCGTGCAGGTCGACGAAGCGGGGGAGCAGAGCTGGCCCACGGTGCGCGGCGGGCGGGCCCGCGAGCTCGACGAGATCCTTGCGGACGTCGTTCGGCTGGTCGGTCCCGCTCCGGTCTTCCTGCGGACCGCGGGTCGGGCCGAAGCGCCCCTCGAGGAGCCGGGCAAGACCGCCCGCACGGCGTTCCTCGTGCACGACGCGCTCGACGCCCCGCTCGAGACGCTCCCAGGCCCCGCGCGGTGGGCATGGTGCCGGCTCGACGACGTCGCGGTGACGCTCCCGCCCGTGCCGGACGCGCTGAGCGGCCCCTACGACCGGTGGGTCGACGAGCTCCACGGCGCGCCGGCTCCCGCGAACCGCCCCGCGTGGGCGAACCCCGGCGGGATCGCGCCGTTCCTCGCCTGGGTCGATGCTGCGGTGCGCGCCACGGGCGCCACGCCGGAGGGCGAACCCGAGGTCCTCCAGCAGTGGGGGATCTCGCTCGTCGTGCGGCAGCGGACCGACCGCGGCCCGCTCTTCGGCAAGGCCGTCGGCGCGGTCTTCGCGGCCGAGCCCGCCATCACCCGGCTCCTCGCGGACGACGCCCCCGGTTCGGTGCCGGGCGTGCTCGCGCTCGACGCCGACCGCGCCTGGGTGCTCCTCGACGACGCCCGCATCCGCCCCATCGCGGGAGCCGAGGCCGCAGACGGCCTGCGCGCTCTCGCGCGCATGCAGCGCGCCTGGGTCGGACGCACCGACGAGCTGCGCGCCGTCGGGTGCCCCGACCGCGGCCCCGCGACCCTCGCCGCCGACCTCGAAGCGTCCCTCGAGGACCTCGAGCTCGCGTACCAGCTCGCGCCCACGCGAGGGCTCGACGAGGCCGAGCGTGCCCGGCTCCGCGGCCTCCTGCCCGCGTTCGCGGAGCTGTGCCGCGAGGCCGAGGACGACGGGCTCCCGCTCACGCTCCTGCACGGCGACTGCCACCCCGGCAACGTCGGGATCCGCGAGGACGGCAGCGTCTGCATCCTCGACTGGTCCGACGGCGCCGTCGGGCACCCGTTCGTGGACGTCGACGTGTGGCTGAGCCACGTCGCCGACGACGAGCGGGGCCCGCTGCGTGCCGCCTACCTCGCGGAATGGCCCGAGGTCACCGACGGCGAGACCGCGCTGCTACGCGCCGACGTCCTGTGCGCGGCGTACCAGGTCGTGACGTCGCAGCGTCTGCTGCGGGCTCTCGAGGAGGACGAGTGGCCCGGGTTCGGCGGGGGCATGTCGTTCTGGGCGCGGCGTCTCCTCGAGCGGTACGACCTGCTCGTCGCGGCGCGAGAGGCGCTCTCGTCCTGACCGACGCTCGTTCGCCGAGTGCGACGCCCGCGTGGTCGGGTGAGCGCGGCGAGCTGGTTCGGGCTGTCGTGCTTCGGCCCTGGGGGCCGTGCCCACTCCTTGACGCCCTTCACCACCTCCCCGCGCCCACCCGCTCGTCGCCGCGCCTCCCCGATCACCGACGGTGACGTCCGATCCGCCGACGGCGACGCTGCGTTCGCCGAGGGTGACGCTGTGTTCGCCGAGGGTGACGCTGTGTTCGCCGAGGGTGACGCTGTGTTCGCCGAGGGTGACGCTGTGTTCGCCGAGGGTGACGCTGCGTTTGCCGAGGCGACGGTCGGCGCGCCGATGGCTGCGAGTGCACGGGCGGCTGCCCGGTAGTGCGCTGCGCTCGTCACCGTCGGCGAACCGGACGTCACCGTCGGCGAACCGGACGTCACCGTCGGCGAACCGGACGTCACCGTCGGCGAACCGGACGTCACCGTCGACGAGTCAGCCGCCCGCGAAGGGCGGGAGCAGGTCGACGACGGCGCCCGCCGGGACGGGCGCGTCAAGGTCGGTCCGCACCCCGTCGACGAGCACCGAGCACCGTGCGACGACGTCGGCGGCGGCCGGTGTCTCAGCGAGCAGGTCGGCGACCAGGGTGCCGACTGTCGTCGCCGGCCCGGTCTCGTGGTCGCGCTCGGACCAGCCGAGCGCGGCGCGGGCCGCCGCGAACGCCCGCACCCGCACGGTTGCTGCCGTCGCGGGGGCGGTGGTCGGGACGGTCGCCCGTTCGTCGGTCGTGGTCACTCGTGCTCCTGGTCTCGTGGTCCTAGCCGCCGATGGCGCTCATGGTGCGCTCGGGCTGCGTGAAGCCGGGGCCGCTCATGCCGTGCCCGGCGTGCTTGTCCCACATCGCGGCGCGCCACACGTCGGCGAGCTCGTGATCGGTCGCCCCGGCCCGCAGGGGCCCGAGGAGGTCGGTCTCGGAGTGCGCGAACAGGCAGCTGCGGACGGCGCCCTCGGCGGTCAACCGGGTGCGGCGGCAGTCGGCGCAGAACGGCTCGGTGACCGACGCGATGATCCCGACGGTCCCGAGGCGGTCGGTTTCGTCGCCCCGGTGCGACCCCTGCTGCGGCTCGCCACCGGATCCCGGGTTGAGCACCGCGAAACGCTCGGCCGGTGCACCGTCGCGCGGGGCGTCGTCGGGCACGAGCGTGAAGCGCTCGGCGAGCAGGGCGCGGACGTCCGCGGCCGTGACCATGCCGTCGCGGGACCAGCGGTGGTCGGCGTCGAGGGGCATCTGCTCGATGAACCGCAGCTCGAAGCCGCGTTCGAGGCACCAGGCGAGGAGGTCGGCGGCGTGGTCGGCGTTGAGGCCGTGCACGAGGACCGCGTTGACCTTGACGACGTCGAAGACCTCGGCGGCCGCGGCGAGCCCGGCGAGCGTGCGCTCGAGGAACGGCCGGCGGGCCAGGGTCGCGAACGTGTCGGGGTCGAGCGTGTCGAGGGAGACGTTGACGCGGTCGAGCCCGGCGTCGCGCAGGGCGCGGGCGCGGTGGTCGAGCCCGACGGCGTTGGTGGTGAGGGAGAGCTCGGGGCGACCCGGGAGCGCGGCGCAGTCCCGGACGATCTCGACGAGGTCGCCGCGCAGCAGCGGCTCGCCGCCCGTGAACCGGACCTGACGGACCCCGAGGTCGCGGGTCGCGATCCCGACGAGCCGGACGATCTCCTCACGCGTCATGACGGCGTCACGGGGGAGGGTCGGCAGGCCCTCGGCCGGCATGCAGTACGTGCAGCGCAGGTTGCAGCGGTCGGTGAGCGAGACGCGCAGGTCGGTGGCCGTGCGGCCGAACCGGTCGACGAGCCCGGGGCTGTCGGGGCGGTCGGCGGGCAGCGTGGGCAGCCCGGGTCGCGCGTGGAGCGCGACGGTGGGGAGCCCGAGCGAGACGACGGCCATCGCTCGATTCTGCCTCGTCCGCGCCGACGATTCACGTTCTCACCCCGACCGCCCGGACCGTGCGAGAAGGACGTGACGCAACCGCAACGCGTGCCGGTCGGCGGAGTCGCAGATGCGGCACTAGGGTCGGACTCATGACGCACCTGCGAGTGAGCGACGCGGCACGCCTCCTGGGTGTGAGCACCGACACCGTCCGCCGCCACATCGCCGCGGGGCTCCTCGAGGCCGGCACCGACGACGCCGGGCACCGGGTCGTCGACGGCGTCGACCTCGCCCGGTTCGTCCGCGAGCACGCGCACGCGCCCGACGACGGCGCGGGAGGCTCCGCGCGCAACCGCTTCGTCGGGCTCGTGACCGCGCTCAAGGTCGACGAGGTGATGGCGCAGGTCGAGGTCCAGGCCGGCCCGCACCGCGTCGTGTCGCTGATCAGCGCCGAGGCGGTCCACGAGCTCGACCTCAAGGTCGGCGACGTGGCCACCGCGGTCGTCAAGGCGACGTCCGTGATGATCGACACGCCGAAGGGGATTCGATGAGGCGGCTGAGGTCCGCGCTGGGCGCGGTCGTGGCGGGCTGCACGGTCGTCGGGGCGCTCGCGCTCGCCGGGTGCTCGTCGGGCGACGGCGGGGCGAGCGGCCAGGGGAGCGGCACGGGCGGCGGCGACCGGACGCTCGTCGTGTTCGCGGCGGCGTCGCTCACCGACACGTTCACGACGATCGCCCACCGGTTCGAGCAGGACCACGCCGGCGTGACGGTCAAGCTGTCGTTCGCGGGCTCGTCGGACCTCGTGGCGCAGCTCCAGGAGGGCGCGCCGGCGGACGTGTTCGCGTCCGCGGACGAGCCCAACATGACCAAGCTCACCGACGCGGGCCTCGCGGCGGGCGACCCCGTGCCCTTCGCGACGAACGTTCTGACGATCGTGACGCCGCCCGACGACCCGGCCGGCATCACGTCGTTCCAGGACCTCGCGAAGCCGGACGCGAAGGTCGTGGTGTGCGCGCCGCAGGTCCCCTGCGGCAACGCGACCAAGGAGGTCGAGGCCGCCACGGGCGTCACGATCAAGCCCGTGAGCGAGGAGTCCCAGGTCACCGACGTGCTCGCCAAGGTGACGTCGGGCGAGGCGGACGCCGGGCTCGTCTACGTCACCGACGCGCAGGGCGCGCTCGCGAAGGACTCGAGCTCCCTCAAGCAGATCGAGTTCCCCGAGGCGTCGAAGGCCGTCAACACGTACCCGATCGTCGCGGTCAAGGACAGCGAGCACGCGGAGCTCGCGAGCGAGTTCGTGGCCGCCGTCACCTCCGCCGCGGGGCAGAAGGTCCTGAAGGATGCGGGCTTCGGTGCGCCCTGAGCGGCTCGTGTCGCCCCGCCTGCCGTGGTGGCTCGTCGCCGTGGCCGCGGTGGGGGTCGCGTTCGTCGTCGCGCCCGTCGTCGTCATGGCGACGCGCGGCGACTGGGCGCACTTCTGGTCGCTCGTCACCTCCGCCGAGTCGCTCGACGCCCTGCGCCTCAGCCTGGTCACGTCGACCGTGAGCACGGCGGTCTGCGTGGTGGTGGGCGTCCCGGTCGCCGTCGTCCTCGCCCGGACCCGCTTCCCGGGGCGGTCCGTCGTGCGCGCGCTCGTGCTGCTCCCGCTCGTGCTCCCGCCGGTCGTGTGCGGGCTCGCGCTCCTGTACGCGTTCGGCCGGCGCGGCCCCATCGGGCACCTCCTCGACGACGCCGGCGTCTCCATCGCCTTCACGACGACCGCCGTCGTCATCTCGCACGTCTACGTCGCCCTGCCGTTCCTCGTCCTCACGCTCGAGGGGGCGCTCCGGGTCCGCGGCACCGGCCCCGAGCTCACCGCGGCGTCGCTCGGCGCGGGGCCGAGCCGCACGTTCTGGCTGGTCACGCTGCCGTCCGTGGCGCCGGCGCTCGCGGGCGGCACGCTCCTCGCCTTCGCGCGCTCGCTCGGCGAGTTCGGCGCGACGCTCACGTTCGCGGGCTCGCTCCAGGGCGTGACCCGGACCCTGCCGCTCGAGATCTACCTCCAGCGCGAGACCGACCCCGACGCGGCGGTCGCGCTGTCGATGCTGCTGGTCGTGGTCGCGGTGCTCGTCGTGGCGCTCGTGCACTCGGCGGGCGGCACGCGCAGCTTCCGGAGGGGCTTCGCGGGAGGGGTGGCCGCGTGAGCGCCCTGCAGCCGCGCGGGCTCCGCGTCACCGTGCACGACGACGTCCGCGACGTCCACCTCGACGTCGCCGTCGCTCCGGGGCGCACGCTCGCCGTGGTCGGACCGAACGGCGCCGGCAAGTCCACGCTCCTGAGCGTCGTCGCCGGGCTGTACGTGCCGACGTCGGCGCGGGTCGTCCTCACCGACGCGCCGGCGGGCGCCCCGGACCGGGTCCTCACGGACACCGCGGCCGGGACGCGCGTGCCGCCCGAGCGGCGGGGCGTCGTCCTGCTCGGCCAGCGCCCCGAGCTCTTCGGGCACCTGAGCGTGCGCGCGAACGTGGCCTTCGGTCCGCGTTCCGCCGGGTTGCGGCGCGCCGACGCGCGGAACGTGGCCGCACGCTGGCTCGACGCCGTCGGGGCGCGCGAGCTCGCGAGGCGCCGCGCCCGCGCCTTGTCGGGCGGCCAGGCGCAGCGCGTCGCGATCGCGCGGGCCTTCGCCGCCGAGCCGAGCGTCGTCCTGCTCGACGAGCCCCTCGCGGCCGTCGACGCGCCGTCCGTGCCGCACCTGCGCGACGTCCTGCGCCGCGCGCTCGCCGACGCGACCGCGCTCGTCGTCACCCACGACGTCGCCGACGCGCTCGCTCTCGCCGACGACGTCGTCGTCCTCGACCGCGGCCGCATCGTCGAGCACGGGCCCGCCGCAGAGGTCCTCGACGACCCGCGCAGCGCGTTCCTGCGCCAGCTCCCGGGGACGCCGTCCGCGGGAGCGGGCAGACTCGGGCCCGTGAGCACCGCCCCGCGACCCCAGGACCCGACGACGCACGCCGGCGAACGCGACGCCGAGGGCGCCGAGCACGCCCGACGCACGGTCGAGGAGCACGCCGGGTGGGTGGCGGCTGCCCTCGGACCGGCGCTGGCCGTGCTCGCCACGCCCTCCCGGGCGGCCGAGGTCGCCGTCGCGGACGCCGTCACCGACCCGCGCCCGCGCCTGCTCGCGGCCGACGCCGTCGCGAGCGTCGCGACCCCGGGCTTCGACAACGCGCAGATGGACGGGTACGCCGTGCGGTCTGCCGACCTCGTGCGGGCGGCGGCGACGTCGCCCGTGGGCCTCGTGGTCGCCGAGCCGATCCCCGCGGGGCACGTCGGCGGCGCTCTGGCGGCCGGGGCGGCGGCGCCCATCATGACCGGCGCCCCCGTGCCCGAGGGTGCGGACGCGGTCGTGCGGATCGAGGACGCCCTGCCGCCGCGCTTCGGCCAGACGACGGGCGACCGCGTGTCGTTCACGGCGCCCGTCGAGCCGGGGACGTTCGTCCGTCCGGCAGGCAGCGACTCGGCCGCGGGCGACGTCGTGCTGGCCGCCGGCTCGCCGCTCGGGCCGGCTCAGCTCGGCGCGCTCGTCGCGTCCGGGGTCGGGGCCGTGCGGGTCGCCGCGGCGCCGCGCGTCCTGCTCGTGAGCACCGGGAGCGAGGTCGTGGCGGCGGGCGATGCCCTCGGCCCCGGGCAGGTGCACGACGCGAACGGCGCCTCCCTGGCTGCCGCCCTGCGCACCGTCGGCGCCGAGGTCCGGGCGCGCACCGTCGCCGACGACGTCGCGGTGTTCCGCGCCGCGCTCGCCGCGCTCGGGGACGACGGCTGGGCGCCCGACGTCGTCGTCACCACGGGCGGGGTGTCCGCGGGGGCGTACGAGGTGGTGCGGCTCGCGCTCGGAGCGATGGCCGAGGACGGGCTCGCGGACGCGTGGTTCGGGCACGTCGCGATGCAGCCGGGTGGCCCGCAGGGACTGGCGTCGGTCGTCGTCGGGCCGGAGGGCGCAGACGGGGCGCGTCGTGTCCCGCTCGTCGCGTTCCCCGGGAACCCCGTGAGCGCGCTCGTGTCGTTCGAGCTCTTCCTGCGGCCCCTGCTCGCGCGGGCCACGGGGCTGCGGCCGGCGCGGCGCGGCACCGGCCGGGCGCCGATCGCCGACGCCGTCGACTCCCCGCCCGCGGTCCACCAGGTCCGCCGCGGCGTGCTCGACGACGCCGGGCGGGTCGTGCTCGTCGGCGGCCCCGGCTCGCACCTGCTCGCCCGCTACGCGGCGGCTACCGTTCTCGTACACGTCCCGCTCGGCGTCGCGCACCTCGACGCGGGGGACGAGGTCGAGTACGAGGAGATCGGATGACGGACGCAGCGACGGGCGGCACGGGTCGGCACGGGCTGACGCACTACCGGGAGGACGGCGCCGCCGTCATGGTCGACGTCTCGGCCAAGGACGTGACGGCACGCGAGGCCACCGCGACGGGCGTCCTGCTGACCCGGCCGGACGTCGTCGAGCGGATCGCGTCGGGCGACCTGCCCAAGGGCGAGGCGGTCGCGGTCGCGCGCGTCGCCGGGATCCTGGCCGCGAAGCGCACGCACGAGCTCGTCCCGCTCTGCCACCCGCTGCCGATCAGCGGCGTCGACGTCGACGTGGTGCCCACCGGGGACCGCGTCGAGCTGCGCGCGACCGTCCGCACGACGTCCCGCACGGGCGTCGAGATGGAGGCGCTCACCGCCGTCACCGTGGCCGGGCTGACCGTCTACGACATGATCAAGGCCGTCGACCGGGCCGCCGTGCTCACGGACGTCCAGGTCGTCGCGAAGTCGGGCGGCGCGTCGGGCACGTGGGCGCGTGAGGCGGACGCCGGAGCCGACGGGGCGACCGAGCGTGGGGACGCGGCATGATCGCGGGCGTGGTCGTCGCCTCGACCCGGGGCGCGCTCGGCACCGCGACCGACACCACCGGTCCGGTCATCCGCGACTGGCTCACGGAGCGCGGGTTCGCGGTCCCGCGCGTCGACGTCGTGCCCGACGGCGACGCCGTGGGCTCGGCCTTGCGGGCGTGGGTCGCGGAGGGCGCGGCGGTCGTGCTGAGCACGGGCGGCACCGGCATCGCGCCCACGGACGTCACGCCCGAGCAGACGGCTGCGCTCCTCGACCGCGAGCTGCCCGGCATCGCGGAGCGGGTGCGGCTCGCCGGGCAGGACCGGGTCCCCACCGCCGCGCTGAGCCGGGGGATCGCGGGGGTCGCAGCGCGCACGCTCGTCGTCAACCTCCCGGGCTCGCCGGGCGGGGTGCGTGACGGGCTCGCCGCGCTGGACGGCGTGCTGCTGCACGCGGTCGACCAGCTCGCGGGCGGCGACCATGTGCGCCCGGCAGACGGCGACGTCGCAACCGACACCTCGGTCGGCTCCGAGGACACCCCGGACGCCCCTGCTCCCTCGCGCGCAGCTGGCGCCGGGGCGGTTCTGCGCGCCGAGGTCGGAGAGCTCAGCGGGCACGAGGCGAACGTTCTGCTCGGAGAGCTCTCCGCGCTCGTGCGGGACGACACCTCGGGGGCGGTCGCGACCTTCACGGGGTACGTGCGCAACCACGACGAGGGGCGCGGGGTCGTGCACCTGCACTACGAGGGGCACCCGGAGGCGGCGGCGGTGCTCGCACGCGTCGCGGGCGGTGTCGCCGAGAGGCACGGGGTGCGGGTCGCGGTGGTCCACCGGCTCGGGAGTCTTCAGGTCGGGGACGTCGCCGTCGTCGCGGCCGTCGCGTCTGCGCACCGCGCGGAGGCGTTCACGGCGGTCGCGGAGCTCGTCGACGAGCTCAAGGCGCACGTGCCGATCTGGAAGGAGCAAGGCTTCACCGACGGCACGCAGGAGTGGGTCGGCTCCCTGGGCTGAGGCGGGTCGGGCGCTGGTGGCGCGCCCGACGCGTCGTGGTCGGGCGGTGCGCTCCTCGGGGCCCGGGTGCTCCAGCGTGCGTCGCGCGACGCCGTTGCGCCCGCTGTGGACGTGTCCGGACGTTGTCGGTGGCTCGTGGCATGATCGAACACATGTTCGAGTCGAGATCGCCAGCGGCGCTGACGACCCAGGTCGTTCCGTCGCGCGCGCCTGCCCTCGACGACCTGGCGTGCCTCGACCTCCCGAGTGATCCGCTGGCGGCCTTCCTCGACGCCGTCGCGGGCTACGAACCGCCTCCAGATGCTCGGCCCGATGCGGTTCCCGGTGCGCGCGCCGAGCGCGCGGGAGCCGGTCAGCATGGTGGCAGCGACCCGGCGGCGCTCGGTGGTCCACGGGGTCTCGAGACCTCGGCGCGGCGGGACACCTCCGTGCGGTTCCACGTCCTCGTGCCGATCGATGCGCCCGCGCGGCTCGACGACGTGGCGCGGCTCGACGACTTGGCGGGGCTCGAGGACGTGGCGCCCGGGGGCCGCTCTTGCGCTCA
Source organism: Luteimicrobium sp. NPDC057192 (assembly GCF_042670205.1). Taxonomy (NCBI): domain Bacteria; kingdom Bacillati; phylum Actinomycetota; class Actinomycetes; order Micrococcales; genus Luteimicrobium; species Luteimicrobium sp. NPDC057192. The sequence goes on from NZ_JBHUWD010000008.1 coordinate 78,860, forward strand.
CCCTCGAGGGTCTCGACGTGGCAGACCTGCGCGACGACGCGCTCGTCGAGGTCGCCGCCGCGGCCGAACGGCTCCGTTCGTGGGCGCTCGCGGTGCAGTCGCGCGCGGTCACGGAGCTTGCGGTCCGGGCCGGTGGGTCGAGCCTCGCGCTCGACGGAGCATCCGCGGTTGTGGCCGCGCGGCTCTGTCTCACGAGCCGTGCGGCCGATCTGCTGCTCGGTCTGTCGGCGGGTCTGGACGAGCTGCCGGAGGTGGCCGAGGCGCTCAACGACGGTCGGATCGACGAACGACGGGCGCGGGCGCTCGTCGACGGGGTCGTCGACGTGCCCCGCGAGGATCGCCGCGCTCTGGTCGGACCTCTGGTCGGGACGTGGGCGGAGCCGGGCCCGGCATGCCGCCTGACCGCTCCTCACGTGCGCGAGCGTGTCCGACGTGTCGTCGCGGCCCACGACCCGGCGGGGGCGGAGCGCCGTCGCGACCGGGCGCGCGACGGTCGGTGCGTGACCTTCGATCCTGCCCCCGACGCGATGGCTTACGTCACCGCGCTGATCCCCGCGGACCACGCAGCGAAGGTTCGAGCGCACCTCGACCGGCTCGCCGTGTCGCAGCAGGGCGCGGCGGACGAGGCCCGGACCCTCGACCAGCTGCGCGCCGACACCCTGGTCGCGCTGCTCACGGGTGCACGTCCGATCACCGGACCCGGGCTCGCGGGGACGGCGCGCGGATCGTCCGCAGGTCAGGTCACCGAGCCGATGGCCTGGACCTCGCCGACGGTGCGGACGGTCGTGCACGTAACGATCGCGGCGTCGACGCTCCTCGGGCTGGACGACGCTCCTGGTGACCTGCGTGGCTTCGGCCCGATCCCCGCGGCGCTCGCCCGGGAGCTGGCGGCCGGCGAGGGCGTGACCTGGCAGCGCATCCTCACCGACCCGGCGACCGGCATCGCGACGGACCTGTCGCGCCGGACGTACCGACCGGGCGTCGTGCTGGGCGAGTTCGTGCGCGCGCGGGACGCCACCTGCACCTTCCCGGGCTGCCGAGTTCCGGCGGTGCGGTGCGACTTGGACCACGTCGAACCCTTCGTCCATCCCGAACGTGCCGATCGCCGCACCGAAGCGTCGTCCCCGCCGCCCGGTCAGACTCGCGCCGACAACCTCCACCCCGTGTGCCGGCGCCATCACAACCTCAAGACGCATCACGGCTGGTCGACGACCCGCGAACCGGTGACCGGGCGCGTCTCGTGGACGGCGCCCACCGGGCATGTGCACGACGTCGGAGCCCACGTCGTCGAGCCCTCGCTCCTTGACGCGGACCTGGTGGGTGACGCGGCGGCTTTGGCTGACGCGGACCTCGTTGCTGACGTCGAGCTCCCGTGGATCAGCGTCGGCGCGTCGCGGCGGGCAGCGCAGGAGGAATCGCGGCCCCGCGCCACCGCTGGTAACCGTGCTTCCCGTGGAGCGCGCGCCCTCACGCCGCACGGCGTGGTGACGCGGCGCGGTTCCGGGACGGCGATCAGCGGCCCCGAGGCGCCGGAGGGCCCACCTCCTTTCTGACGTCCCGAAGTCGGAAGGTGGCGTCGACGTCGGCGGTCGTCCGTGCTAAGCCCGGCCTCGTGGGTCGGACAAAGGGTGCGAGCGCGCGCACGCCGATGTCGTACGGTGCGGCGATGACGTCCCGGTCTCACGTGGTCCCCCATCCGTCGGGCGGCCGCCGTCTGCGTTGGCGTGACCTGCCCGCGTCGCTGCAGGCCGCCGTCGAGGACCGGCTCGGTGGTGAGGTCGTGCGCGAGCACATCGCGGAGACGGGGTTTAGCCCGGGGCTCGCGTCGGTCCTCGTCACCACCGGCGGCACGTGCGCGTTCGTCAAGGCTGCGCCGTCCGACGACGGCTCTGATGCCGCCCGCCTCCACCGGACCGAGGCTCGGGTGGCCGGGCGCCTTCCTGAGCACCTCCCCGTGCCGCGCCTCCTCTGGGTGCTCGACGACGGGGACTGGGTCGTCGCCGCCTACGAAGCGGTGGAGGGACGGACGCCGTCCACCCCGTGGGAGCCAGACGAGCTGGCCGCCGTGCTCGCGGCGGTCGGCCGGATCGGTACCACGAGCGCCGCCGGGCTCGGTCTCCCCGACGCAGCGACGGCGCTCCCCGGCTTGTTCGTCGGCTGGCAGAACCTCTGGGAGGATCCCGACCCGATCGTCGCGGACCTCGCGCCGTGGGCCGTCGGGCGGATCGACGAGCTCGTCGACCTCGCCGCGGGCGCAGCCGCCGCGTGCGAGGGAGACGCCGTCGTCCACGGTGATCTGCGGGCCGACAACCTCCTCGTCACCGACGGCGGCGTCGTCGTGGTCGACTGGCCGCACGCGGTCCGCGGGGCGCCGTTCTTCGACGTCGCCGCGTTCCTCCCGAGCGTCGGGATGCAGGGCATCCGCGGCCGCACCGACCCACTGACCGGCCCGGCCGACCTCGCGCACCGCCACGCCGTCGGAGCCGAGCTCGACGCGCTCTTCCGGTCCAGCCCGTCCGCCGCGGGCGCCGACGATGCGCAGGTGCTGCCCGTCCTCGCGGGAATCACCGCGTACTTCCTCGACTCCGGCCGACGGCCGCCGGTCCTTGCGATCCCGCGGCTCCGCGCCTTCCAACGAGCGCAGGGTGCCGCCGCAGCCGCGTGGTTGGAGGTGCTGATCGGCCGCGCCGAGGCGTAGCGCTACTCAGCGATCCCGAACGACGGCGACGGCGACGACCGCCGGGTCGCAGGGCGCGGAGCGACGGCATGTCCGGCGACCGGGCGGCATGTCCGGCGACCGGGCGGCGCCGGGGGTCAGACGAGCGGGCGCACCTGGGTCCCGACGTACCGGAGGAACGCGTCGACGTCGGGGGCGGTGTCGTACTCGGCGGGCTGGACGACCACCGTGTCGGCACCGGCCTCGGCGTGGGCCCGGACGGCGTCCGCGTCGGCCCGCGGGTCGCCCGTCGTGGCGAGGTTGACGACGAGCAGGTGCCCGTCGGCCCGGCCGGACGCGACCCTGGCCTCGTCGACGACGGCGCGAGCCACGCGGGCGTCGTCGGGCGTGGAGATCGCCTCGAGGATGGTGCCGTCGGCGACCTCGCCGGTGAGCCGGACGGTCCGGGGCCCGGTCGCCGCGGACAGGACCGGGGGAGCGGTGAGCGGCGGCCAGTCGAGCGCGACGTCACGCAGCCGGACGTAGCGCCCCTCGGTGGTGACGCGCTCCCCGGCGAGCAGGGCCCGCAGCGCGGTCGCGTACTCGCGCAGCAGCGTGAGCGGCGACTCGGCGCGGTTGCCGACCTGGCCCATCCAGTCCTGGACGCCGTGCCCGATGCCGGGCAGGAAGCGGCCGGGGAAGGCGCGGTCGAGAGTCGCGACCTCCATCGCGGTGAGGGCGACGTTCCGCAGCGGGGTCGGCATGACACCGACCCCGACGCGGATCCGTTCGGTCGCGGTGAGCGCGATCGCGGCGGACGCGATGCCGCTCTCCTTGAAGCAGTCCTCCCAGAGCCACAGCTCGTCGAGACCCGCGCCTTCGGCGGTGCGGGCGGCGGTCACGAGGAGCTCGGGGGGACAGCTGGGCGGGAAGACGGCGCCGAGGGTGGTCATGCTCCATTCTCGCCGTCCGCCACCCACAGCGCACCGGCTCGGCGCCCACGGTGCACGGGCTCGGCGTCGTCAGGGCCCCGGCGTTCGTAGACTTGACCGGTGACCCGCGCCTACCTCGACCACGCCGCGACGACCCCGATGTCGTCGGCGGCGCTCGAGGCGATGACGGCGGAGCTCGCGAAGACGGGCAATCCGTCGTCCTTGCACACCGCGGGCCGTGCCGCCCGGCGGACCGTGGAGGAGGCGCGCGAGTCGCTCGCCGCGGCGGTCGGTGCGCGCCCCAGCGAGGTCGTCCTGACGGGCGGCGGCACGGAGGCCGACAACCTCGCGATCAAGGGGATCTTCTGGGGCCGTCGCACGGGGCGTCCCGAGCGGCGCCGCATCCTCGTGTCGGCGGTCGAGCACCACGCGGTCCTCGACCCGGCGTTCTGGATGGCGGAGCACTCGGGCGCGGAGATCGTCCTGCTGCCCGTCGACGGCGAGGGCCGGGTCGACCTGGCGGCGCTGCGCGAGGAGCTGGCCGCGAACGGTCCCCAGACGGCGCTCGTCTCGGTGATGTGGGCGAACAACGAGGTCGGGACGGTGCAGCCGGTGCGGGAGGTCGTCCAGCTCGCGCACCAGCACGGCGTCCCGGTGCACAGCGACGCCGTCCAGGCGCTCGGGCAGGTGCCCGTCGACTTCGCGGCGAGCGGCCTCGATGCCATGACGATCACCGCCCACAAGCTCGGGGGGCCCGTCGGCACGGGCGCGCTCGTCGCCCGCAAGGACCTGCCCCTCACGCCCGTGCTGCACGGCGGCGGCCAGGAGCGCGGCGTCCGGTCCGGGACGCTCGACGTCGCGGGGATCCGGGCGTTCGCGGTCGCGGCGGCGGAGGCGGTGAGCGCGCTGCCCGAGCGTGCCGCGCGCCTCGCCGCGCTCCGGGACCGGCTCGTCGCCGGCGTCCTCGAGCGCGTGCCCGACGCCGTCCTCCGCGGCCCCGCGGACCTCGCCCTTCCCGCCGAAGGCGCGGGCAACGCGGCGCGCCTCCCCGCCAACGCGCACCTGACCTTCCCGGGCTGCGAGGGCGACTCGCTGCTGTACCTGCTGGACTCGGCGGGCGTCGAGGTCTCGACGGGGTCGGCGTGCCAGGCGGGCGTCCCGCGCCCGTCGCACGTGCTCCTCGCGATGGGCGTCCCCGAGGTCGAGGCGCGCGGCGCGCTCCGGTTCTCCCTGGGCGCGACGAGCGCCGACGCCGACGTGGACCGGGTCCTCGAGGTCCTGCCGGGCGTCGTCGAGCGCGCGCGGGCGGCGGGACTCGTGTCGTTGGGTGCGGGGGGTGCGCGATGAGGGTCTTGGCAGCGATGTCCGGGGGAGTCGACTCGGCGGTGGCGGCGGCGCTCGCGGTCGAGGCCGGCCACGAGGTGGTGGGCGTGCACATGGCGCTGTCGCGCACGCGCGACCAGTTCCGCACGGGCTCGCGCGGCTGCTGCTCGATCGAGGACGCGGGTGACGCGCGGCGCGCGGCCGACGTCCTCGGCATCCCGTACTACGTGTGGGACCTGTCGGAGCGGTTCGAGGAGACGGTCGTCGCCGACTTCCTGTCCGAGTACGAGGCCGGCCGGACGCCGAACCCGTGCGTGCGCTGCAACGAGCACATCAAGTTCGAGGCGCTGCTCGACCGGGCCACGGCGCTCGGCTTCGACGCGGTCGCGACGGGTCACTACGCGCGCGTCGCCGATGCGGGTGGTCGCCGCGAGCTGCACCGCTCGCCGAACACCGAGAAGGACCAGTCGTACGTCCTCGCCGTGATGGGGCCCGAGCGGCTCGCGCGGGCCATGTTCCCGCTCGGCGGCTACGCGTCCAAGGCGGAGGTCCGGGCCGAGGCCGAGCGGCGCGGCCTGTCGGTGAGCGCCAAGCCCGACTCCTACGACATCTGCTTCGTCGCCGACGGCGACACCCGCGGCTTCCTGCGCGACCGCCTCGGCGCGCGCCCCGGCGAGATCGTGGACACCGAGGGCCAGGTGCTCGGCGAGCACGACGGCGCGTACGCGTTCACGGTCGGGCAGCGCAAGGGCCTGCGCATCGACCGCCCCGCCGACGACGGCCGCCCCCGCTACGTCCTCGACGTCCAGCCGGGCAGCAACCGCGTCGTCGTGGGCCCGGCCGAGCTCCTCACGGTCGACACGATCACGGGCACCGGTCCCGTCTGGTTCGACGGCGCCGACACCTCGGGCGCGTGGTTCGACGCCGAGGTCCAGGTTCGCGCGCACGGCGAGCCCGTCGCCGCCCGCGTCCGCGCGACGGGCGACGGCCTCGAGCTGACGCTGCCCGGCGAGCGCCTGCGCGGCGTCGCGCCCGGGCAGTCGGTCGTCGTCTACGACGGGACGCGCGTCGTGGGCCAGGCGACGGTGGCGTCCGCGTCCCGCACCGGGGCGTCGCGTCCGGCGGCGGCCGTCCGGTGACGACGGTCTCGGGGCCCGGGCCGTTCCCGGGTGTGGAGCCGCTCGCCGCCCAGCAGGCGGTCCTCGACCACCTCGTCGACGTGCCGTACGGCGTCGACGGACTCCCGTTCCTCGTCCAGCTCCCGCAGCGCGGCGCGGGCAGCGACCCGGTCGGGCGCACGGCGTGCCTCCTCGACGAGCTCGCGACCGAGCTCGGCCCGCACGGGTGGAAGCTCGCCGACCGGCCGGGCGCCGACCAGCGCCGCGCCGCCGTGGCGCTCCGCGACGACCTGACCGCGCTGTCGATCGCGGCGCACGGCTACACGGGCCGCCTCACGGTCGGCGTGCTGGGACCGTGGTCGCTCGCCGCCCAGCTCTACCTCGCGCGCGGGGACCGTGTCCTCACCGACCCAGGGGCTGTCCGCGACGTCGCCGCATCGCTCGCGTCCGGGCTCGCGCAGCACCTCGCCGAGCTCCGCACGCAGGTGCCGGGCCTGGGGGACGTCGTCGTGCAGCTCGACGAGCCGCTGCTCGGCCAGGTCGCCGCCGGCGTCCTCCCCACCTTCTCGGGCTATTCCCGCATCCCCGCGGTCTCGGGACCGGAGCTCGTGGAAGGGCTCCAGCCCGTGCTCGACGCCGTTCACGGCGCGGGTGCGTCGAGCACCGTGCACGTCGGCCCGGCGTGGGTGGGGGTCGCGCCCGCGGTCCTCGCCGGTGCCCAGGGCGTCGGGCTCGACGTCGGAGCGTGGGACGAGCGCACGTGGGAGACGGTCGCGCGCGCCGTCGAGCGGGGCCTGACGTTCTGGGCCGGCCTCCCGCGGGCACGGGTCTCGCAGTGCGCCGGCCCGGAGGTCGGGACCGTCGCCGACGCGCTCACGGTGCCGTGGAAGCGCGTCGGGCTGCCGCTCGCCCGCCTCGCCGACGTCGTCGTGACGACCCCCGCGGCGCCGCTCGCGACCGGCGTCCAGGCCGCCCGCGACGTGCTCGGGACCCTCGTGCGGGTCGCCGAGGTCGTGGCCGAGCGGTCCGACGCGTGAGCCTCGCCCGGCCGCCTCGACGCGCGCCGGACGCTCGCCCGGGTCACCCTGTTCGCATGGGCTCGAGTGTGCCGGCTCGCTCGGGGGCCTCCGCCGCGCACGGTCCGCGGCTCTGGCGGGTGGTCCTGTTCGCCGTGCTGTGCTCGTTCGTGCCGTGGGCGCTCGGCGGCGCGTGGGCCGCGATCACACGGGCGCAGAAGGGCTTCCCGGTCGGGGGCGGCTCGTTCGCGGGCGTCGACGCCGACCGCTGGCTCGAGTACGCGAACGACTGGTTCATCGCCTCGTCCTACGTCCTGCCGTTCGTGGCGGCGACCCTCGTCGCGGGGTGGGTCGTCCTCGTGCCGCAGCGCAGCCGGTGGGCGCTGGCGCTCGCGGTGACCGTGCTCGTCGCCGCAGTCGTGCTGCTCATGGCGTTCGGGGACGGTTTCGTGCACGGCGTCGGGTCGCCGTTCACCTACGGGCTCGTCGCGCTGCTGCTGTCCGTCGTGACCCTCGACCTGCCGCTGTGCTTCGTGCTCGCCGCCTGGCTCGCCGTGCCGCTGCGTGTCCTGGCGCCCCCGCCGCGGCCGCTCAACCCCTGGCGCTGAGCGGCCGCCGTCAGCCTCGGTGCGCCGGGAGCGGCTCGAGCGTGATCGTCGTGGTGTGCTCCTTGCCGTCGCGCAGATAGACGGCGTCGACGTCGTCCCCGGTCCGCGAGGTCACCGTCAGCCTGGCGAGCGTCGCGGACGTCGGGGCCGTCACGTCGCCGAGCCGCGTGATGAGGTCGCCGGGCTTCAGGCCGGCCTTGTCCGCGGAGCCCCCGCGGACGACCGCCTCCACGTAGAGCCCGGGCGCGACGTCGAACGCGGCCGCCGTGTCCTCGGTGACCGTCGACGCGGTCATCCCGAAGCTCGGGTGCGCGACCGTGCCGTGCTCGAGGAGCTCGTCGGTGATGGCACGCACGGTGTCGACGGGGACCGCGAAGCCGATGCCGACCGAGCCGCCGCCGGCCTGGCCGTTCTCGCCGGGCACGGTCGCGATGGCCGTGTTGACGCCGACCAGCCGCCCGTCGCAGTCGACGAGCGCCCCGCCCGAGTTGCCGGGGTTGATCGACGCGTCGGTCTGCACGACGCCGGTCAGGACGGTCGTCCCGCCCGCGCCGGTGGGCACGGGGACCTCGCGCCCGAGCGCGCTGACGATGCCGGTGGTGACCGTCCCGGAGAGCCCGAGCGGGGCGCCGAGCGCGACGACGGGCTCGCCGACCTCGACGTCGTCGGACTGCGAGAAGGGGATGGTCGGGAGGTTCTCTCCCGCGTCGATCCGGAGCACCGCGAGGTCGGTCTGCGGGTCGCGCCCGACGAGCTCGGCCTGGTGCGCGCGCCCGTCCGAGAGGAGGACCTCGATCCGCCCGCCCTTCATCGCGGGCGTGATGACGTGGTCGTTCGTGACGACGACACCGTCCGACCGCACGATCTCGCCGCTGCCCGTGCCGCTGCCCTCGGAGCCGTGCGCGGCGATCGTCACGATGGTCGGCAGGGTGCTGGACGCGACGTGCACGGCGTCGCACGCGCCGTCGCCGGACGCGCCGGCGTGCCCGCCCCAGACGCCGCCCGCGAACCCGAGCGCGCCGGCGGCCACGACGCCGCCCGCGACCGCCCACGCCGTCCAGCGCCGACCCGCGCCCGTGGCCACCGTCGTCCCCCTGTCGTCGCTCATCCCAGCCGCTCCCACAGGAACCGGTACGCGAGCGCCGCCATGTGCGCGGCCTGCTTGTTGTCGGCCGCCCCGCCGTGGCCGCCCTCGACGTTCTCGTAGTAGGTGACGTCGCGGGCGCCGTCGAGCAGGAGCGCCGCCATCTTGCGGGCGTGCCCGGGGTGGACGCGGTCGTCGCGGGTCGAGGTGGTGAACAGGACCGGCGGGTAGGGCCGGCCGGGGTCGGCGAGGTGGTACGGGGAGAACGTGCGGATGAACTCCCACTGCTCCGGGTCGTCGGGGTCGCCGTACTCGGCCGCCCACGACGCGCCCGCGAGCAGCTTCGTGTACCGGCGCATGTCGAGCAGCGGCACCTGGCAGACGATCGCCCCGAACAGCTCCGGGTACTGCGTGAGCATGTTGCCCATGAGCAGGCCGCCGTTGCTGCCGCCCTGGGCGCCGAGGTGGGAGGGCGTCGTCACGCCGCGGGAGACGAGGTCGCGTGCCACCGCCGCGAAGTCCTCGTACGCGCGGTGGCGGTGCTTCTTGAGCGCCGCCTGGTGCCAGGCCGGGCCGTACTCGCCGCCGCCCCGGATGTTCGCGACGACGTACGTCCCGCCCCGCGCGAGCCAGGCCCGCCCGAGGCCGCCCGAGTAGCCGGGCGTCAGCGAGATCTCGAAGCCGCCGTACCCGTACTGGAGGGTGGGCCGCGGGCCGGGCGGCGCGTCGGCCGGGCCGATCTGGAAGTACGGGACGCGCGTGCCGTCGTCGGACGTCGCGAAGTGCTGCGAGACGGCGAGCCCGGTCGCGTCGAAGAACGCCGGCATGGACTTGAGCCGCTCGGGTGCGGCGGGAGCGGGGTCCTCCGGCCCGACGACGTGGGCGAGCGAGAGCGTCGTGGGCGTCAGGTAGTCGGTGGTCACGAGCCACACGTCGTCGCTGGTGTGCGAGTCGACGGCGCGCACTCCCGTGGTGCCGATCGCCGGGGCGCCCGGCAGCGGGCTGCGGGTCCACGGCGTCCCCGGGGCGGCGTCGGGGGCGGGCGGGGTGAGGACGTGCAGCCGGTTCTTGACGTCGTCGAGCACGTTGACGACGAGGTGGTGCTCGGTCCACGTCGCACCCGCGAGGGACGTGGTGGGGGTGGGCTCGAACAGCACGGTGAGGTCGCGTGAGCCGGCCATGAAGTCGTCGAAGCGGGCCGCGAGCAGGGCACCGGCGGGGTGCGTGACCTCGCCCGACGTGGCCTGCACCGTCCACGGCTCGCGCAGCTCGACGAGGAGCCACTCCCGGCGGGGTGCCGCCTCGGCCGACCGCGGGACGTCGACGAGCCGCAGCTCGGCCGCCGGGTCGAGCCAGTAGAGCTCGTCCTCGTAGAACGCGATCGAGCGGCTCACGAGGTCGCGCTCGTAGCCCGTGTCCCGGGCCCGGTGCGCCGAGATGTACAGGTCGTCGGTGCGGCCCTCGTAGACCGTCTCGGCGGCGGCGAGCGGTGTCCCGCGCCGCCACCGTTTCACGACGCGCGGGTAGCCCGACGTGGTCGTCGTCGGCTCGCCGTGGGCGCCCGGGCCGAAGTCGGTGAAGACGTAGACCGCGTCGTCGTCGATCCACGCGAGCCCGCCCTTGGCCTCGTCGCGGTGGAACCCGCCGTCGGAGGGCGGCACGATCCGCTTCTCGACGAGGTCAACCTCGCGGCTGACGTCGGCGTCCGACCCGCCGCGCGAGAGGTCGACGATCGCGCGCCGCCAGGGAGCCCGCGGGTCGGTGGGGCGCAGGACGCTCGCGCCGTGCCAGACCCAGCTCTCGCCCTCCTCCTCGGCGAGCGCGTCGAGGTCGAGGACGGTCTCCCAGACGGGGGTGTCGGTGCGGTAGGAGTCGAGCGTCGTGCGTCGCCAGACGCCGCGCACGTGCACGTCGTCGCGCCAGAAGTTGTAGAGGTGGTCGCCCAGGGCAGAGACGTCGGGGATCTTGTCGTGGCTGTCGAGCACCTCGAGGACGTCCGCCTCGAGCTCGGCGAGCGAGGGCGCGACCGGCGACGCGGTGCCCAGGCGGTCCTCCGCCTCCGCGTTGCGGGCGCGGACCCAGGCGAGCGCGCGCTCGCCCTCGACGTCCTCGAGCCAGAGGTAGGGATCGGTCGCGGGGGAGTCGGCGGGGAGGAGTGCGGCCTGGTCGGCGTCGCGCGGCGTCATAGCAAGAACACTAGAGCGGACCCGCCCGCCCGGCCCGGCCCACGACGCCGAGTGCGACGCCGGGGTTCGCCGAGTGCGACGGCATCCGACTCTCGTCGTACCCGTGTGCCGACGTCCCCCACCCGGAGGAGGACCGAGGACGGGTCAGGTCGCGACCGCGGCCCGACGCGGCAGACACCCCGGCGGCGGCACGCTCGAGCCATGGCACTCCTCCAGCACCACCCCCGCCGCGGAAGCGGAGCCCGCGACCTGCTCGACGGCGTCGTCGCCGCAGCCATGGCCGTGCTGGCCCTGGTTGCGCTCGTCCTCGCGCTGGTCCTCGTCGGTTCCTGGGTCGGCCGGGCGGTCGCCGGCCACGGCCTCACGAGCGTCACCTCGACCGCGGTCGTGGAGCGGCCCGTGTCGGCACCGCACGGCATGATGGGCGCGTGAGCGACGAGCTGCCCGAGGCCCCCACCACGTCCGCGCCCGCCACCCAGGCGAGCCCCGACCTGGCGGACGCCCACCGCCGCTGGGCCGAGCTCGCCGAGGCCATCGAGGCGGACCAGTTCGCGTACTACGTCAAGGACGAGCCCGTCAGCTCGGACGCGGACTACGACACGCGCATGCGCGAGCTGCAGGCGCTCGAGGACGCGTACCCCGAGCTCCGGACGCCCGACTCGCCGACCCAGCGCGTCGGCGGCACGTTCTCGACAGAGTTCGCGGCGGTCGAGCACGTCGAGCGCATGCTCAGCCTCGACAACGCGTTCAACGCGGACGACATCCAGTCCTGGGCCGACCGGGTCCACAAGGAGCTGGGGGAGGACGGCGCGCGCGACCTCCACTACCTGTGCGAGGTGAAGATCGACGGGCTCGCGATCGCCCTGCTCTACGAGCGCGGGCGGCTCGTGCGGGCCGCGACGCGCGGCGACGGGCGCACGGGCGAGGACGTCACCCTCAACGTCCGCACCATCACGACCATCCCGCAGACGCTCGGCGGCGACCCGGCCACCCGCCCGCACCTCATCGAGATCCGGGGCGAGGTCTTCTTCCCGGTCGCGGACTTCGAGGCGCTCAACGCGGCACAGGTCGAGGCGGGCAAGGCCCCGTTCGCGAACCCGCGCAACGCGGCGGCGGGATCGCTGCGCCAGAAGGACCCGCGCGTGACGGCGTCGCGGCCGCTGCGCATGTACGCGCACGGCGTCGGGGCGCTGCAGTGGGAGGAGGGCGCGCACGCGCAGCTCGACCGCCAGTCTCAGGCCTACGAGCTCTTCGAGTCCTGGGGGGTGCCCGTCTCGAGCCACAACCGCGTGGTGACCGGCATCCCGGCGGTCCTCGAGATGATCGACCACTACGGCACGCACCGGCACGACATCGAGCACGAGCTCGACGGGCTCGTCGTGAAGGTCGACGAGCTCACGCTCCAGAGGCGCCTGGGCGCGACGAGCCGCGCGCCGCGCTGGGCGATCGCGTACAAGTACCCGCCCGAGGAGGTCAACACGAAGCTCCTCGACATCCGGGTCAACGTCGGGCGGACCGGGCGGGTCACGCCCTACGGCGTGATGGAGCCCGTGAAGGTCGCGGGCTCCACGGTCGAGATGGCGACGCTGCACAACGCGAGCGAGGTCGAGCGCAAGGGTGTGCTCATCGGCGACACGGTCGTGCTGCGCAAGGCGGGCGACGTGATCCCGGAGATCGTGGGGCCGGTCGTTGCGCTCCGCGACGGCACCGAGCGAGCGTTCGAGATGCCGACAGCGTGCCCGTCGTGCGGGACGCCGCTCGCCCCTGCCAAGGAGGGTGACGTCGACATCCGCTGCCCCAACCAGCGCTCGTGCCCGTCGCAGCTGCGCGAGCGGCTCTTCCACGCCGCGGGCCGCGGCGCGTTCGACATCGAGGCGCTCGGCTGGGAGGCCGCGATCGCCCTCGTCGACCCCGAGTCCGACCGCCCGACCGACCCGGCCGCGTACCGGCCGGGCGGCGACGTCGACGGGCCCGTCCCCGACGCGCTGCCCGCGCCGCAGCGCCCGGTCCTCGCGACGGAGGCCGGCCTGTTCGACCTCACGCCGGAGGACCTGCGCGAGGTCCGGGTGTGGCGCGAGATCAAGAAGAAGGGCGTGGGCACGGGCCTGTGGGAGGACCGGCTCTACTTCTGGACCAAGCCCACGGCCACCAAGCCGTCCGTCCCGCACGCCAACACGACCCGTCTGTTCGCCGAGCTCGAGAAGGCCAAGGACCAGCCGCTCTGGCGCGTCCTGGTCGCGCTCTCGATCCGCCACGTCGGCCCGACGGCGGCCCGCGCCCTCGCCCAGCACTTCGGCTCGCTCGACGCGATCGAGGAGGCGGCGACGCGCGGGCCTGCGGAGTCACCCGAGGGCGCGGTCGTCCCGCCGGCCGAGCTCGCGGCCGTCGAGGGTGTCGGCCCGACCATCGCCGTGGCGGTCCGCGACTGGTTCGGCGACGCGGACGACCCGGACAACTGGCGCCGCGAGATCGTCGACCGCTGGCGCGCGGCGGGCGTGCGCACCGCCGACGAGCGCGACGAGTCGGTCGCCCGGACGCTCGAGGGGCTCACCGTCGTGGTCACGGGCTCGCTCGAGGGCTTCACGCGCGACGGCGCCAAGGAGGCGATCCTGACGCGCGGCGGCAAGGCCTCGGGCTCGGTCTCCAAGAAGACGGACTTCGTCGTCGTGGGCGAGAACGCCGGGACCAAGGAGACGAAGGCGCGCGAGCTCGGCCGCCCGATCCTCGACGAGGCAGGTTTCGTCGCGCTGCTCGAGGGCGGCCCGGCGGCGGTGTCCGCGGGCGGCGAGCAGGCCGACGGCGATGCGGACGACGCCGCCGTCGACGCTGCAGCGCCTGGCCTCGAGCTCGAGGCCGACGAGGAGTAGCCCGACCCGCCGCCCGCGGGCACCCGCGGCCGGAGGGCCGCGCTCAGGGCCGACGGTCGACGACCTCCCGGAGGCGCGCGACGCCGTCGGGCGGGACGGGCAGCCACGGGCCGCGGGGCGGCCCGGTCCGGACACCGAGCAGGGCCGCGAGCGCGTGCAGCCCGGCGACCGGGCGCACGGTCGCGAGGGCGGCCGCGAGGTCGTGCAGCCAGGTGCCCTGCGGCGTCGGGCCGGCCTCGCCCGACGCCCGCGCACGCCGCAGCGCCACGTACTCCGTGGGAGCGAGCGCGGCGAGCCCGGTGTGCCACGCGTCGGCGAGCGGCGCGTCCGACGTGAGGGCGACGTCGCCGCTCAGCCCGACCGAGACGCGCTGGGCCACCCGCGGCCCCGCTGCGCCGAGCGCGTCCCGCAGCACCTCGACGCGCGTGCCGCGTCGAGTGGAGAGGGCGGCGGGGTCCTTGACGGCCCGGACGGTCGTGGCACCGGCGAGCTCGACGAGGAGCTCGGGCGTGAGGTGGTAGCCGGTCTGGACGGGCTTGTTGTAGAAGCACAGGGGCAGCGCGCTCGCCCGGCCGACGGCTCGCACGAGCCCGGCGACCTCGTCGTCGACGAGGGGTGCGTAGGAGAAGGGCGCGAGCAGCAGCCCGTCGGCGCCGGCGCGCTCGGCGGCCCGGGCGTGCTCCACGACCTGGTGGGTCGCCGGCGCGCTCACCGCGACGTGCAGCGGTACGGACCCGCTCGCCTCTCGTGCCGCCCGCACCACGCGGTCGCGCTCGGGGGCGTCGAACGCCCGCCCGTCGCCGCTCGACGCGAGCACGACGACACCGTCGACGCCGGCCCGGACCGCTGCGTCCACGAGCCGGCCGAGGGCCGCGAGGTCGGGCTGGCCGTCGTCGTCGAGGGGGGTGATCGGGTAGGCGAGGAGGCCGGTGAACGGGTCGCCCGGCACGGGCCGGCCGGGCGCCGGAGCGGTCACGCGCGGGCCGCCCACAGCAGCCCGCGCTCGATGATCGCGCGCAGCGACGGGTGCTCGAGGTCGGCGAGGTGGTGCCCGGGGGTCGACACGAAGACGCGCCCGTCGCCCCACTGCCGCGTCCACACCGCGGGGGAGACGACGGGCTCGCGCCAGTCCACGTCCGGCCCGGGGGCGATGGTCGTGGTGGCGAGCACGTCGCTCAGCGCGTCGGTCAGCATCCAGTACTGCTCGGAGGACAGCGAGAAGTCGTCGAGCCCGGCGACGACGGGGTGGTCCGCTCGCTGCGGCACGACATTGACCGTGTGGCGCACGATGTCGCGGGGGTGCGCGGCGAACTGGCCGCCCACCATCTGGAGGTAGTCGGTGGCCATCCGGAAGGAGTCGATGACGCCGCCGTGCCACCCGGCGAACCCGGTCCCGGAGGCGACGGCCCGGCGCAGGCCGCGCATCTCGTCGGGCAGGATCTCGCCCATCGTCCAGCACTGGACCACGAGGTCCACGGTGGCCATGTAGTCGACCTCGGCGTAGACCTCGAGGCTGTCGTCGACGTCCACGGTGAAGCCGTGGTCCTCGAGGAAGGGCAGGAACAGGTCGCTGGCCTCGACCGGCGCGTGCCCGGGCCAGCCGCCGCGCACGACGAGCGCCCGGCGGTCCTTGGCGGTCATTGGTCCTCCTCGACGCGTTCGGTGGTCATGAGAGCTCGGTGGTCATGAGACGAGGGCCTCCACGGCCGGTGCGGACAGGACGGCGTCGACGGCCATCGCGCTGGCCCCGAGGACGCCCGCCTCGGCCCCGGTGTGCGCGGTGGCGATCCGCAGGTGCTGGGTCGCGAGGGGGAGCGAGCGCTGGTAGACGACCTCGCGGATCCCGGCGAGGAGGTTCTCGCCGGCGTCGGCGAGGATCCCGCCGACGACGACCACGGACGGGTTGAGGAGGCTCACGGTCGCGGCGAGGACGGCGCCGATGTCGCGTCCGGCCTGCCGGACCGCGTGGCTCGCGTCGAGGTCGCCGGCCCGGACGAGCGCCACGACGTCGGCGCTCGAGGCCACGGGGGCGCCTGCCGCGCGCAGCGCGTTGGCGACGGCCTGGCCGCTGGCGACGGCCTCGAGGCAGCCGACGTTCCCGCACCGGCAGGGGACGTCGCCCGCACCGGGGACGCGGATGTGCCCGAGGTCGCCCGCGGCGCCCTGGGCCCCGCGCCTCAGGTTGCCGTCCATGATGATCCCGGCGCCGATGCCCGTCGCGACCTTCACGAACACGAGGTCGGTCGCCTCGCGCCACGCGGTCCGGTGCTCGCCGAGGGCCATGACGTTGACGTCGTTGTCGACGAGCACGGTCGTGCCGAGCGCGCGCTGCAGGGTGCCGGGCACGTCGGCGCCGTCCCAGCCGGGCATGATCGGTGGGTTCATCGGCCGGCCCGTGGCGTGGTCGACGGGCCCGGGGAGCCCGACCCCGACGCCCGCGAGGTCGCGGTGCGTGGCGCCGGCCTTGTCGAGGAGCTCGGAGCCGAGCTCGACGACGCGCGCGAGGACCTGGGCGGGCCCGTCCGCGATCGCGAGCGGCTCCTCGTGCTCCGCGAGCACCCGCGACGCGAGGTCGGTCACGGCGAGCCGGGCGTGCGTCGCGCCGAGGTCGACGGCGAGGACGACGCGCGCGGCCGGGTTGAAGGCGAACGTCGACGGCGGCCGCCCGCCGGTGGAGGTCGCCTCCCCGGACGGCGTGACGAGCCCGAGCGAGACCAGGGAGTCGATCCGGGCGGCGATGGTCGAGCGCGCCTGGCCGGTGACGGTCGCGAGCTCGGCGCGCGTCCGGGGACGCCCGTCGCGGAGGAGCTGGAACATCTCTCCGGCCCCCGTCGGCCGGGGCGCGAACTTGAGCAGCTCCTCCATGCGGACAGTGAACCACGCGTCGTCGGACGGGCGTTCGGGGCTTCCATCGGTCACAAGACGGTAACGGTACACGAGCGTCTCAACTTTTGATTGACAGTCGATAGAAGTCTGGCTACTTTCGTCGCATGGTCAGCGACGACCCTCACGCCAACGACGGCGTACCTCCTGGCGGCCCTCGAGCAGACGTCCGCGCCGACGGCTCGACCGCCGCTCCGGTCCTCGAGATGCGCGGCATCGTCAAGACGTTCCCCGGCGCCCGAGCCCTCGACGGCGTGGACCTCGAGGTTCGCCGCGGCGAGGTGCACTGCCTGCTCGGGCAGAACGGCGCGGGCAAGTCGACCCTCATCAAGGTCCTCGCGGGCGCGCACCAGCCGGACGAGGGCACCGTCCTGGTCGACGGCGAGCCCGTCGCCCTCGCGCGGCCCACGGACGCGCTGCGGCACGGCGTCGCGACGATGTACCAGGAGCTCGACGTCGTCGACGGCCTGACCGTCGCCGAGAACGTCTTCCTCGGGCACGAGCTCGCGACCGCAGGCTTCACCCAGCGGCGGGTCGCAGCGCGGCGGACGCGCGAGCTCATGGCGCGGCTGGGCCACCCGGAGATCCGGCCGCGCACCGAGGTCGGCGCGCTCTCGGCCGCGGGCAAGCAGATCGTCTCGATGGCGCGCGCGCTGTCCCACGACGCGCGGGTCATCGTCATGGACGAGCCGACCGCGGTCCTCGACTCCGAGGAGGTCGAGAACCTGTTCCGCGTGGTCGCGGAGCTCACGGCCGCCGGCATCGCCGTCGTGTACATCTCGCACCGCCTCGAGGAGATCCGTCGTGTCGGCGACCGGCTCACGGTCCTCAAGGACGGCCGCACCGTCGCGACGGGCCTGCCGGTCGCGTCGACCGACCGCGCCGAGCTCATCCGTCTCATGACGGGCCGGGCCGTCGAGTACGCGATCCCGCGTCGCCCCGCCCCCGCGGACGACGCCCCGGTCGTGCTCGACGTCGAGGGGCTCGAGCTCGCAGGATCCTTCCGCGACGTCTCGTTCAGCGTGCGGGCCGGCGAGGTCGTCGGGCTCGCGGGCCTGGTCGGCTCGGGCCGCTCGGAGATCCTCGAGTCCGTCTTCGGCGCGCGGCGGCCCACGCGCGGGGCCGTCCGCGTCGGCGGCCGCGCGCTGCGTCCCGGCTCCGTGTCCTCCGCGGTCGCGGCGGGCGTCGGGCTGTGCCCCGAGGAGCGCAAGAGCCAGGGACTGATCCTCGACCAGCCCGTCTACCGCAACATCACGCTCTCGACGTTCGGCCGGACCGCGCGCGGGGGCCTGCTCGACGAGCGCGAGGAGCGCGAGGTCGCGCGCGAGCAGATCGAGGCGCTCGAGCTGCGTCCGTCCGCCCCCGACCGCCCGGCCCGCACGCTCTCGGGCGGCAACCAGCAGAAGCTCGTCCTCGCCCGCTGGCTCGTCCACGGCTGCCGCGTCCTGCTCCTCGACGAGCCGACCCGCGGCGTCGACGTGGGCGCCCGGTCCGAGATCTACGCCCTCGTGGGGCGCCTCGCCGCGCAGGGCACCGCCGTCGTCGTCGTGTCGAGCGAGATCGGCGAGGTCATCGGTCTCGCCGACCGTGTGCTCGTGGTGTCGGAGGGGCGGGTCGTCCACGAGGCGCCCGCCGACCGGATCGACGAGCACCAGGTGCTCGACCTCGTCATGGAAGGAAGTGCCGCGTGAGCGACCACGACGTGACCACCGCCCCGGCCGGCGGCCAGGGCACCACCGCCCCGGCCGGTACCCCGGACGACGCAGCCCGGACCGTCGCGCAGCGCGGCCCACGCTCCCTCCTGCACGGCGCGGCGGGGCGCAACCTCGGTCTCGTGATCGCGCTCGTCGCGCTGTGCGTCGTGGGCGTCGCGACGGCAGGGGACCGCTTCGCGAGCGTCGACAACGCGATGACGATCCTCCGCCTGGCGGCGGTGCTGGGCGTCCTCAGTATCGGCATGACCTTCGTCGTGACGGCGGGCGGCATCGACCTGTCGGTCGGCTCCGTGGTCGGGCTCTCGTCGGTCTGGGCCACCACGCTCGCCACCCAGACCCTTGCGGAGGACACGAGCTGGCTGGTCATGGTCGGCTGCGCGCTCGCCGTCGGTCTCGGCGCGGGCGTGCTCAACGGCGTCCTGGTGGCCTACGGGCGCGTCGTCGCGTTCATCGCGACCCTCGCGATGATGGTGTCGGCGCGCGGGCTCGCGGAGATCATCGCCAACCGGCAGACCCAGATCGTCCGCGTCCAGAGCTTCCTCGACGTCTTCCAGTCGGAGCCGCTGGGCGTCTCGCTGCTCGTGTGGATCTTCGCGGTGGTCGCCGTCGTCGGCTGGTTCCTGCTCAACCGGACCACCTTCGGACGGCGCACGGTCGCCGTCGGCGGGAACCCCGAGGCCGCGCGGCTCGCGGGCATCAAGATCCGCCGCCACACCCTCTACCTCTACGCGCTGTCGGGCCTCGCCGCGGGGATCGGCGGCCTCATGATGCTGGCCCGCACGACGGCCGGCTCGTCCACCAACGGCCAGTACTACGAGCTCGACGCCATCGCGGCGGTCGTCGTCGGCGGCACGCTGCTCGTCGGCGGGCGCGGCACCATCGTGGGCACCGTCCTCGGGGTCCTCATCTTCTCGACCCTGACCAACGTCTTCACCCAGAACAACCTCTCGAGCTCGGCTCAGGCCGTCGCCAAGGGCGTCATCATCGTCCTCGCCGTGCTCCTCCAGCAGCGCTTCGCCGACCGGTCCCGCAGCTCCGGCAGCGCGTAGCGCCGCGTCTCGCCCCGCGCGCCGTGTCGTCGAGGCGGCCGGGCGTCCACAGAAAGCACCACGATCAAGGAGGATCGCCATGTCCGCACCGCTCCGACGCCGCGGGGTCGCCCTGCTCGGCGTCGCCGCCGCAGCGACGCTCGCGTTGTCCGCGTGCACGTCCAACACCCCGTCCGACGACGAGACGGCCGCCGCCGGCCCCGCCGCGACGTCCGACAACGACGCCGCCGGCAAGACCGTCACCATCGGGTTCTCCGCCCCCGCCGCCGACCACGGCTGGATGGGCGCGATCACCAAGGCCGCCGTCGCCGAGGCCAAGAAGCACTCGGACGTGAAGCTCGTCCAGGCCGAGGGCACCAACGACGTCAACCTGCAGATCAGCCAGATCGAAGGCTTCATCAACGACAAGGTCGACGCGATCGTCGTCCTCCCGTTCGACGGCGCCGCCCTGACCGAAGTGGCACGCAAGGCGATGGACGCCGGCATCCCCGTGATCAACGTGGACCGCGAGTTCTCCGACCCGAACGCCGCGCGCGTCACCGTCCTCGGCGACAACTACGGCATGGGCGTGAGCGCCGGCGCGTACATCTGCGGCAAGCTCGACGGCAAGAAGGACGCCGTCGTCGCGGAGATCGCGGGCATCGACTCGCTCCCGCTCACCCAGGACCGCAGCAAGGGCTTCTCCGACGCGCTCGCGAAGTGCGGGCTCAAGGTGAGCAACCGCGTCGCGGCGGACTTCACGGTCCAGGGCGGCGAGCAGGCGGCCGCGAACCTCCTCCAGGCCGCGCCGCACATCGACGCGATCTGGAACCACGACGACGACCAGGGCGTCGGCGTCATGGCCGCGATCAAGGACGCGGGCCGCGACGAGTTCTTCATGGTCGGCGGCGCGGGTTCGGCGAACGTCATGCGCGACATCAAGAAGGACGACACGGTCCTCAAGGCGACCGTCGTCTACCCGTCGACGCAGGCCGCCGACGGCGTCGACCTGGCCCGCATGCTCGTCCAGGGCAAGGCGCTCAGCGACCTGGTCGAGGTGGAGGTGCCCCGCAAGGTGCAGCTCTACGCGCCCGTGGTGACCAAGGACAACGTCGACCAGTACATGGCGACCGCGTTCGAGTCCTGACCGGAACCGGCGAACCAGCCGACCCGGCCCCGCAGCGGGCCGGCCGAGACCTCGAGGAGACCCGATGGCCGACGACCGACCCGCGCTGGGCGTGGGCATGGTGGGGTACGCGTTCATGGGGGCCGCGCACTCCCAGGCGTGGCGTACCGCACCCCGCTTCTTCGACCTGCCCCTGCGCCCCCGCATGGTGGCGCTCGCGGGCCGCGACCCCGACGCCGTCCGGGCGGCGGGGGAGCGGCTCGGCTGGGAGCACACCGAGACGGACTGGCGCGCGCTGGTCGGCCGCGACGACGTCGACCTGGTCGACGTGTGCACCCCCGGCGACACGCACGCCGAGATCGCGATCGCGGCGCTCGACGCGGGCAAGCACGTCCTGTGCGAGAAGCCGCTCGCGAACTCGGTCGAGGAGGCCGAGCGGATGGTCGAGGCCGCCCGGCGGGCTGCGTCGTCGGGCGTGACGGCGACCGTCGGGTTCACCTACCGCCGCGTCCCGGCGATCCGGCTGGCCCGCGAGCTCGTGGCCGAGGGTCGGCTGGGCGAGATCCGGCACGTGCGCGCCCAGTATCTCCAGGACTGGATCGCCGACCCCGAGGCGCCCCTGAGCTGGCGCCTCGACCGCGAGCGCGCCGGCTCGGGCGCGCTCGGCGACATCGCGGCCCACGTCGTCGACATGGCGCAGTTCGTCACGGGCGAGCGGATCACCGGCGTCTCGGGGCTCCTCGAGACGTTCGTCCGCGAGCGTCCGGTGGCCGTCGCGTCGACGGCGCTCGGCGGCCGCGGCGGCGAGGAGCGCGGCCCGGTCACCGTCGACGACGCCGCGGCCTTCCTGGCGCGGCTGTCCGGCGGCGGGATGGGCGTGTTCGAGGCGACGCGCTTCGCCTGGGGCCGCAAGAACGCGATCCGGCTCGAGGTCAACGGCTCGAAGGGCTCGCTGGCCTTCGACTTCGAGGACATGAACCTCCTGCACTTCTACGACGCGACCGACGACCCGCGCACCGCGGGGTTCCGGCGGATCGTCGTGACCGAGCCCGAGCACCCCTACGGCGGCCACTGGTGGCCGGCCGGTCACGGGCTGGGGTACGAGCACGCGTTCACGCACCAGGTCGTGGACCTCGTGGAGGCGCTCGCGGCGGGCGAGCAGCCGGCGCCGTCGTTCGCTGACGGGCTGGCGATCCAGCGAGTCCTCGACGCGGTCGAGCGGAGCGCGGCGGCCGCGAGCGCCTGGGCGTCCGTCCCCGAGCCCGAGCCCGCTGCCGCCGCGCAGTCCTGACCACCGACGACATCCGGGAGACGACCATGACCCGACCGATCACCCTGTTCACCGGCCAGTGGGCCGACCTGCCGCTCGAGGAGGTCGCGCGGCTCGCGTCGGGCTGGGGCTACGACGGACTCGAGCTCGCGTGCTGGGGCGACCACCTCGACCCGTGGCGCTGGGACGACGACGCCTACGTCCAGGGCCGGCTGGACCTGCTCGCGAAGTACGACCTGAAGGTCTTCGCCATCTCGAACCACCTCAAGGGCCAGGCCGTGTGCGACGACCCCATCGACCAGCGGCACCGCGACATCCTGCCGGACGTCGTGTGGGGCGACGGCGACCCGGAGGGCGTCCGGCAGCGCGCGGCCGAGGAGATGAAGAACACCGCACGGCTCGCCGCGAAGCTCGGCGTGAAGACGGTCATCGGGTTCACGGGCTCGTCGATCTGGAAGTACGTCGCGATGTTCCCGCCGGCGTCCGAGGCGATGGTGGATGCGGGCTACGACGACTTCGCCGCCCGCTGGAACCCGATCCTCGACGTGTTCGACGAGGTCGGGGTGCGGTTCGCGCACGAGGTGCACCCGAGCGAGATCGCGTACGACTACTGGACGACCGTCCGCACGCTCGAGGCGATCGGCCACCGAGAGTCGTTCGGGCTCAACTGGGACCCGAGCCACATGGTGTGGCAGGGCGTCGACCCGGTGGCCTTCCTCTGGGACTTCCGCGACCGCATCTTCCACGTGGACTGCAAGGACACCAAGCTGCGCATGACGAACGGGCGCAACGGGCGGCTGTCGTCGCACCTGCCGTGGGCCGACGGCCGCCGCGGGTGGGACTTCATCTCGACGGGCCACGGCGACGTGCCGTGGGAGTCGGCGTTCCGGATGCTCAACCAGATCGGCTACGACGGTCCGATCTCGGTCGAGTGGGAGGACGCGGGGATGGACCGCCTGCTGGGCGCGCCCGAGGCGCTCGAGTTCGTGCGGTCGCTCGCGTTCGACGCCCCCGACGCGGCGTTCGACGCGGCGTTCTCGACGCGCTCGTGAGCTGGGGCCGGGGTCCGCGGGCTACGCCTGGCGGGCCCCGACCGCCCGCGCCATGACGACGTCGTCCTGCGGCTCCCCACCGACGACGTAGCCCCGCCGGCCGACCTCGGCGAACCCGTGCTTGCGGTAGAAGGCTTGGGCACGGACGTTCTGGGCGTTGGTACCGAGCCAGACGGCGTGGCCGTCGAGCAGCTCCGCGGCGGCCTCGAGGGCCGCCGTCATGAGCGTGCCGGCGGCACCCGTGCCGCGCGCCGAGGCGAGGGCGTAGATCTTCGACAGCTCGACGGCGGCCGCGTGCGGGTACTCCGGCCCGAGGAGCGCGTCGAGCTGCGCGGCCTCAGCGGGCCGCGCCCGGACGAGCAGCGCGTACCCGACGAGGCCGTCCCCGACCTCCGCGACGAGGACGACCGCCGGCGCCGCCGGGTCCCCGTAGCGTCCGGCCACCCACGAGGCGAAGTGAGCCGCGTCGAGCTCGCGGGCGACGTGCTCCGCGATCGCCTCGGGCGCCAGGCCGGGTGGGCACGCGTCCGGGAACGTCTCGGCGGCGAGGGCGACGAGCCGCTCGACGTCGCTCGGCCGCGCGAGCCGGACGACGAGACGGTCGGGGGCAGGGGGCGTCGGTTCGGACACGCACCGAACCTATCGCCCGCCCGTCGGCCATGATGGACGCGTGACGGACACGACCACGGCGATCGACCTCAACGTCGACCTGGGGGAGGGCTTCGGCCGCTGGGCCCTCGCCGACGACGACGCGCTCCTCGACCTCGTGAGCAGCGCGAACGTGGCGTGCGGCTTCCACGCCGGCGACCCGTCGATCATGCGGCGCACGTGCCGGGCGGCCGCGGAGCGCGGTGTCCGGGTGGGCGCCCACGTGGCGTACCGGGACCTCGCCGGGTTCGGCCGCCGGTTCGTCGACGCCGGCTATTCCGAGCTCCGCGACGACGTCCTCTACCAGGTCGGCGCCCTCCAGGCGTTCGCTCGGGCCGCGGGGACGCGCGTCACCTACGTGAAGCCCCACGGCGCCCTCTACAACACGGTCGTCCGCCACGAGGAGCAGGCGCGCGCCGTCGTCGACGCGACAGCCGAGGCGGGGCTCGCGCTCGTCGGGCTGCCTGGTTCCGTCGTGCTGGCGCTCGCGGCCGAGGCAGGCGTGCCGACGGTCCCCGAGGCCTTCGCCGACCGCGGCTACCGGGCCGACGGGACCCTCGTCCCGCGCCGTGAGCCGGGTGCGCTCGTCACGGATCCTGCCGAGGTCGCTGCCCGCGTCGTGCGGCTGGCGCAGCACGGCACCGTCGTCGCGACGGACGGGACGGTTGTCGAGTCGCCCGCACGGAGCGTGTGCGTCCACTCCGACACCCCGGGTGCCCTTGAGGTGGTGGTCGCGGTCCGCGCGGCGCTCGACGCCGCGGGCGTCGCCGTGTCCCCGGCGGTCTGACCGTGCCGCGCAGCCCGCTCTCGGCTCGCCCGTACGGGCGCGCGGCCGTCATGGTCGACGTGGCCGGCGACGACCCGCTCCCGACCGTCGTGGCGCTGACCCGCGCCCTGCGCGGCCTCGCCGACCCCGAGGTGGTGGACCTGGTCCCCGGGGCCCGGACGGTCCTCGTCCTCCTTCGCGAGATGCCCGACGGCGCAGCGCACCCGGGTGCGCAGGCGCGGCTCGCGGACACCGTGCGTTCCCTGGCGCCGCACCTGGCCGCGGTCGCACCCGAGGACGTCGAGGGACCAGTCGTCGAGATCCCCGTGGTCTACGACGGGCCGGACCTGGACGACGTGGCGCGGCTCGCCGGGCTGACGACCACCGAGGTCGCCGAGCGGCACGCCGCGGGCCTCTACACGGCGGCGTTCGTCGGCTTCGCGCCGGGCTTCGCCTATCTCGTCGGGCTCGATCCGACGTTGCAGGTCCCGCGCCTCGCCGACCCGCGGCCCCACGTCGCCGCGGGAGCCGTCGCGGTGGCAGGGGAGTTCACCGCGGTCTACCCCGCCGCGAGCCCGGGCGGCTGGCGGCTGATCGGCCGCACGTCGACGCGCATGTTCGACGTCGCACGCACCCCGCCCGGCCTCGTCGAGCCGGGCGCACGCGTGCGGTTCGTGCCCGAGGGCGCGCCGTGATCGAGGTGCTGCAGCCCGGGCCGGCGGCCTACGTCGAGGATCTCGGACGACCCGGCCTCGCTTCTCTGGGCGTGGGACGCTCGGGCGCCGCCGACCGCGGGGCGCTGGTCCGCGCGAACCGGCTGCTCGGCAACCCCGACGACGCCGCAGCGGTCGAGGTGACGCTCGGCGGTCTGCAGGTCCGCTTCCACGACGACCACGTCGTCGTCCTGACCGGCGCGCGGGTGCCGGCGACACTGGCGGGCGTCCCCGTCGCCGGCGACACGCTGCTTCGCGCGAGGCCCGGCGACGTCCTGGTGCTAGGCGTCGCCACCGCGGGACTGCGCACCTACCTGGCGGTCCGGGGCGGGCTCGCGGTCCCGCCGGTGCTGGGTTCGCGGTCGTGGGACGTCCTCGCCGAGCTCGGCCCCGCCCCGCTCGTGGGCGGCGAGATGCTTGCGGTCGGGCGCCCGTCGGGACCGGGACCGGTCGCCGAGCACTCGCGGCCCCCCGCCGGCACCGGTGCGAGAGCTCCGGGCCATGTCGAGGTCGACGTCGAGCCCGGTGTCCGCGCGGAGTGGTTCGCCCCCGGTGCGTGGGAGACCCTCGTGGGCGGGCCGTACCGGGTCACGCCCGACAGCAACCGGGTCGCGCTGCGGCTCGACGGTGTCGTCGTGGCCCGCGCGGACCGCGGCGAGCTCGCGTCAGAGGGCCTGGTCCGCGGCGCCGTGCAGGTGCCGCCGTCCGGCAAGCCGGTGGTCTTCCTCGCCGACCACCCGGTCACGGGCGGGTACCCGGTGGTCGGCGTCGTGACAGCGGCAGGGGTGGACCGGCTCGCGCAGCTCCGCCCCGGCGACGCCCTCCGATTCCGGGGTGCCGGAACAGGTCCGGGGCGCCCACGCTGACCCGCTCCCGGCCCACGGGACGGCCGGATCCTCTCGGGGTGACGACGGTCACCTCGAGGGGAGTTGCACGGAGCGGCCCACGCCCCGTAATGTTCTCGACGTCGCCCGGCAGGGAGGAACGGACAGGCTGGCTCAGGTCAGCGTGGCTGGTCCCCTGGGTGGATCCCCTGAGGTTGTTCCGGTGGTCGCAGTGCGCCCACGGGTTAGTTCTGGGGGTCTCTTTCACCGTGATCGTCTTGGTCTGGTCGTGGTGTGTCGTCTTCGGATGGTGCACTGGGGCGGGTTTTGACGGTGGGGTGGGGGTCGGGTAAGATGGAGAAGTTGCCCCAGTGAGAGCCCGGGAGGGTTTGAGCGGGTGAGCGTCCGTTTCTTGAGAACTCAACAGTGTGCTTGATAGTCAATGCCAAATTTTATCCCTCGTGGTTGCTGGCACCGGTTGGTGTTGGTGGCTTAGAGGATTCCTTTGGACAAGGATCGAACCAGTTGGTTCGGTTCTGGCCAGTTTGATTGATCACCCTTTTGAGGGTGTTCTTCGTATGGTTTGTTGACTGGTTCTGCTGCTTTGGTGGTGGGGTTGGTTGGCGTTGAAACATTTACGGAGAGTTTGATCCT
>NZ_JBHUWD010000009.1:0-103791 GCF_042670205.1 Luteimicrobium sp. NPDC057192
CCGGCATACCTCGCGAGGTATGCCGGATGCCGGGGTACTTCGCGGGGTTGGGAGCGGGGGGTCAGGCCGGGAGTTCCGCGATCAGCTCGACCTCGACCGGGGAGTCGAGCGGGAGGACCGAGACACCGACCGCGCTGCGGGCGTGGATGCCCGCGTCGTCGAGCCACTCGCCCAGCGCCAGGCTCGCGCCGTTGATGACGCCCGGCTGGCCCGTGAAGGACGGGTCGGACGCCACGAAACCGGTCAGCTTGACGATCCGGACGCCGTCGAGCGTGCCCGCGACCGAGCGGACCGCCGCCAGGGCGTTGAGAACACACACGCGGGCGAGGCCCGCGGCGTCGGCCGGTGGGACCAGACCCGGGCCGTCCCCGACCTTCCCCGTGACCGGCAGGGCACCGTCGACGAACGGGAGCTGGCCCGACACGTAGACGTGGTTGCCGCTGCGGACCGCCGGGACGTACGCGGCCACGGGGGCTGCGACGTCGGGCAGGGTGATGCCGAGCTCCGCGAGGCGCGCCTCGACGGACGACACGGGGCTCACTCCCCCGTCGGGCGCTTGAGGTAGGCGACCAGGCCGTTGCCGTCGGGGCCGGTCACCACCTGGACGAGCTCCCACCCGTCCGCGCCCCACTGGTCGAGCACAGCCTTGGTGTTGTGGATGATGAGGGGGATCGTCGCGTACTCCCAGGTCTTCGCCATGCGACCGAGCGTAGCCGCGCTGGGAGCGCCCTTCACACGAAACCCGCACAACCCCGCCGCGATCGCCGCCAGAAGACGCCCAGGTGCCTCACGTAGCCTAGGCATCATGGCTTCTCCTGCGGCTCCGCCTCCCCGCCCCCGCGGCCACAAGGTCAACGCCTTCCAGCTCATCGCGCTCCTGCTCGCGTTCGTGCTCGTCGCGGGCGTGGGCGGTGTGCTGGCGGCGGGTCTGTTCATCCCCGCCGTCGCGGGCGCGAAGGCCGTCACCGACACCACCATCGAGGTGTTCAACGACCTGCCGACGGAGCTCGACCGCAAGCCCCTTCCCCAGACGACGACGTTCTACGCCAGCGACGGCAAGACCGTCCTCGCGCGGTTCTACGACCAGAACCGCACGGACGTCAGCCTCAAGCAGATCTCGCCGTACATGCAGCACGCGATGGTCGCGATCGAGGACAAGCGGTTCTACCAGCACGGCGGGATCGACGTCGAGGGCACGCTCCGCGCGCTCGTGAACAACGCGACGTCGTCGGACACGCAGGGCGCGTCGACGCTGACGCAGCAGTACGTGAAGAACGTGCTCATCCAGAACGCGCTCGCCGAGACGGACCCCGCCAAGAAGGCGGCCGCGCTCGAGGCGGCCCGCGGCAAGACGAACGAGCGCAAGCTGCGTGAGGCGAAGCTCGCGATCTCGCTCGAGAAGAACATGACCAAGGACGAGATCCTCGCCGGCTACCTCAACATCGCGCAGTTCGGCCTCAAGGTCTACGGCGTCGAGGCCGCCGCGGAGTACTACTTCTCGACGACGGCCGCGAAGCTCACCCCGGTGCAGGCAGCCACGATCGCCGGCATCACCCAGCGTCCCGGCGACTACGACCCGACGGTCAACCCGTCGGACTCGCAGCGCCGCCGCAACCAGGTGCTCAACGACATGTACCAGCAGTCGTACATCACCAAGAAGCAGTACGACGCGGCCGTGGCTCTTCCGATCAAGAAGACGCTGAAGCTCGACAAGACGTCGATCACGAACGGCTGCCAGCCCGCGACGGCGGCCGCACTGTTCTGCGACTACGTCACCCGCGTGATCTCCAACAACGACGACGGCGCCTTCAGCTCGTGGGGCAAGACCTCCACCGCTCGCCTGGACACCCTGAAGAAGGGTGGCTTCAAGATCGTCACGACCATCAGCCTCAAGGACCAGAAGATCGCGACCAAGAAGGTCCGGAACGCGGTCCCCGTCGGCAAGAAGTCGACGACGACCGCGAAGAGCGGCGAGGTCGTCAAGCTCCAGCTCGAGAGCGCACTCGCCTCGGTCGAACCGGGATCGGGCAAGATCGTCGCCCTGGCGCAGAATCGCCCGTTCGACGGATCGGCGAAGCCCATCAAGAACGGTTCGTCCGTCAACTTCGCGGCCGACGAGGACCACGGCGGTTCCAAGGGCTTCTCGCCGGGGTCGAGCTTCAAGGTCTTCGTCCTGGCGGAGTGGCTCAAGGAAGGGCACTCGCTCTACGAGAACGTGAACGGTACCCCGCGCACCTTCCCCAGGACGGCGTTCCACGCCTCCTGCATCCGGGGATGGAGCCCCTGGACCGTGGGCAACTCCGACGGCAGCGAGACGGGCAGCATGAACGTCCTGCGGGCCACCTACGACTCCGTGAACGCCGCCTACGGCGACATGGAGACCCGGCTCGACATGTGCGGCATCGGGAAGACCGCGGAGTCGATGGGCTTCCGCGGCTCGGAGTCCGGCAAGTCCAAGGTCGAGGTGACCGGGCCTTCGATGGCCCTCGGTACCCAGAACACCTCGCCGCTCCAGCAGGCTGCCGCGTACGCGACGCTCGCGTCGAACGGCACGTACTGCGCGCCGATCGCCATCACGTCGATCACCAGCGCCAACGGCAAGAAGCTGCAGGTCCCGAGCGCCCACTGCGACTCGAACGCGCTCGACCCCAAGATCGCTTCGACCATCACCTACGCGCTGTCGAACGTGCTGAAGGGCGGCTCGGCCAAGGGCAACGAGCTGGCCGGCGGTCGGACGGCGGTCGGCAAGACCGGCACGGCGCAGCGGTCGAAGGCCGTCTGGTTCGTCGGCTACACCCCGCAGCTCTCGACCGCGGTGGTGGTCACCAACGCGGAGTACGAGGTCGACCTCCACAACGTGACGGTAGCGGGGTCCAAGTACGCCCCGACCGAGCAGCGCTGGATGTACGGCGGCACGATCTCTGCGCCAACCTGGAAGGCCTACATGGACGAGGCCCTCGCGGGTGAGCCCAACGAGGCCTTCCCGTCCCCCGACTCGAGCCTCGTGGGTAAGCCCAAGGTGACGACCCCGCCGCCGAGCAAGGACGGCGGGGACAAGAAGGACAAGGGCGGCGACGGCAGCGACCTCGGCGACCGCATCAAGAAGCTGCTCGACGGCAGCGGCTCCGGCAACAGTTCGGGCACCGGAACGCCGAGCAGCGGCAGCACGTCCGGCCCGGGCAACGGCGACAAGCACGGCGGGGGCAAGTAGTCGGTGACCACAGCACGACGCGCGCTCGGCGCGCTGGGGCTCGTGGCGGCGTCGGGAGCGGCAGGTCTGGGGTACGCGCTGTGGGAGGCGCGCCAGTACACGCTGCGGGACAGGACCGTCCCGGTCCTGCCGCCGGGCCAGCCTGACCTGACGATCCTCCACTTCTCGGACCTGCACCTGGTCCCCAGCCAGGCGGACAAGATCGCGTGGGTCCGTGACCTGGCGTCGCTGCGCCCGGACTTCGTCGTCGACACGGGCGACAACATGGCGCACCGGGACGCGCTGGGGCCGCTGCTCCACGCGCTCGAGCCGCTCCTCGGGACGCCGGGCGCGTTCGTGATGGGTTCGAACGACTACTACGCACCCAAGCCGAAGAACCCGGCCCGCTACCTCACGCGGGACGCCCGCAAGGGCCCGGTCGTGAACCCGCCGAACCTCCCGGCCGCCGCCCTGGCCGCGGCCCTGAGCGGAGCGGGCTGGAAGGACCTCACGAACCGGCGCGACGTCGCCGTGCTCGACGGCCTCCCCGAGGGCACGGCGCGGCGGATCGAGCTCGTCGGCGTCGACGACCCGCACCTCGACCGCGATCGCTTCCCGCCGCGCCTCCCCGCCGACGGGCTGCTGGACGCCCTCGCCGAGCCTGCGCCGGCGGGCGGGAGCGACGCCGAGCCTCTGGTGCGGCTGGGCGTCACGCACGCCCCGTACGTCCGCGTGCTCGACCAGATGTACGACGACGGCGCCGAGCTGATCCTCGCGGGCCACACGCACGGCGGGCAGCTCTGCGTCCCGGGCTACGGCGCGCTGGTCACGAACTGCGACCTCGACCGGGAGCGCGTGAGCGGGCTGCACGGCTGGCCGGGCGCCCGTCCGGACACCCCGGCGGGCGCCGGTTCGACGTGGCTCAACGTGTGTGCCGGGCTCGGCACCAGTCCGTACACGCCGGTCCGCTTCGCCTGCCGCCCCGAGGCGGTGCTTCTTCGCCTGGTCGCACGAGGCTGACGAGCGCTCGGCCCGACATCCCGAGCTCCCCGGGACGGCAGGTCACGCGCGAGGGGGCAGCACGTCCGCGACGTGCGCGGCGAGGTGCGCGCCGACGTCGAGCGTCCGGTCGTACATCCATTGGATCTGCAGGCCGTCCCAGAGCGCGACGAGCCACGCCGCCTCGTGGACCGGGTCGCGGTGCGGGGGCAGGTCACCGTCCGCCTGCGCCGCCTCGAACACGGCCGTGAAGGTGTCGAGCGTGCGGGCGTAACGCCGCTGGAAGTAGGCGTGGGCCGGGTGGTCGGACGCGGTCGCCTCGCACGACAGGACGGCGTAGACCTCGACGAGGCCCGGCTCGTCGGCGGCGTTGGAACGCGCGCCGTCGGCGAGCGTCTCGAGCAGCTCGCGCGCGGAACCCGCGGCGGCGAGCGTCACGGCGTCGGAGATCTGCGCGTCGCGCGCCGTCAGGACCGCACCCAGCAGGTCCTCCTTCGACGCGAAGTGGTGGAACAGCGTCGACTTGGACACGCCGACGCGCTCCGCGACGTCCCGCATGCTCGTGTCGCCGTAACCCTCGGTGGCGAACAGCCGGGTCGCGTCGGCGATGATCCGTCCCCGCCGCTCACGCCCCTTCGCGTACCCCTCGACGGCGTCCTCCTCCGGTTCGAGGTCGAGCGCCGGGAGCGGCGCGGGCGCGTCGGGCGGCGGGCCGGCCGCCGCGCCGGAGCCCGGTGGGCACGCCAGCAGGGTCTCGTGCTGCGCGAGCGCGGGAACGACCTGGACGGGTCCGGGGAGGTAGAGCTGCAGGAGCTGGAGCCCGTCCCAGGCCGCAGCGAGCCGGAGCGCCTCCGCGCGCAGGTCACGTCCTGCGCCGATCATCCCCTCGGACTGCGACCAGGCGAGCCAGTCCGTGGACAGGTTGAGGAGCTCGACGTACCGGGCGCGCATGCGCTCGTGGGCGGGGTGGCTCGCGACGGCGGCCTCGCCCGCGAGCGCCGAGAACAGCTCGAGGTAACCCGGGCGCTCCGCGTTGCGCTCAGCGATCGCGACGATCCCGAGGCCTTCGGAGACGTCCGCCGGGTCGTCCAGGTCGACGCTGCCGAACCGCTCGACGACGGCGAGGAGGATCTCGTCCTTCGAGTCGAAGTGTCGGCGGACACCCTGGTGGGAGAGCCCGACGGCGGCGGCGATGTCCCGTAGGGAGGTCGCCCGGTAGCCGGGGCTGACGAACAGCTCCTGCGCTGCGTCGAGGATCGCGCCGCGCGTCGTGGCGCCGCGGGCGCTCCGGGGAGTGCGCCGCTCGCCGGTCTGTGCTGCTGCCGCCGTCGCCACGCCTGTGATGTTACCAAGAGGTCGGGCTTGTGTTACCGATCGGTCGGGAAGTGCTGTACCGTCGGACCGCAACGCGGGATCCCACCGCCGCACCCGACGAAGGAACGGCCATGACGACGACGTCTCCCGACACCCGGCCCACGCCGCCCGACCTGCCCGCCGCCCCCACGGCGAGCGGGAGCACAGCCCCGGAGGCAGCGCCCGAACGCGCGCCCCGCGGCTACGCACCAGCCCTCGCGGGCGCCAACTTCGGCGTCTACCTCGCGCTGCTCACGCCCGTCCTGGTCTCGATGGCGTTCAAGGTCCAGCACCTCACCAGCACCGACTCCGAGGCCTCGAGCCAGCTCGGCCTGGTGCTCGGCGTGGGCGCGTTCTTCGCGCTCGTCGCGAACCCGCTCGTGGGGCGGCTGTCCGACCGCACCACGTCCCGCTGGGGCATGCGGCGGCCGTGGATCCTCGGGGGCGCGGTCGTCGGGCTCGGCTCGTTCGCCCTCATCGGTGCCGCCACGTCCGTGTGGATGGTCCTGCTCGGGTGGTGCCTCGCGCAGACGGCGATGAACGCCCTGCTCGCGGCCGCGAACGCGACGCTGCCCGACCAGGTGCCCGTCGAGGGCCGCGGGAAGGTCTCGGGGATCATCGGGATCACGACGCCGATCGGCATCCTCGCCGGCAGCTTCCTCATGAACTTCATCTCGAGCGACCTCCTCCGGTTCGTGGTGCCGGCGCTGATCGCGACAGTCCTCGCGACGGTCTTCGTCGTCCGCCTCAAGGACCGCGTCCTGACCGAGAAGCCCGTGCAACGGTTCACGGCACGGCAGTTCTTCGGGTCGTTCGTCTTCGACCCGCGCAAGCACCCGGACTTCGGGTGGACCTGGCTGACGAAGTTCCTGATCTTCTTCGGCTACGCAGGGGTCGCGACCTACCTGCCGTACTACCTCCAGGACGACTTCGGGCTCAGCGAGGACAAGGCGATCTCCACGATCCTCGTCGCGAACATCGCGTCCATGGCCGGGATGATGGTCTCCAGCCCCCTCGGCGGCATCCTGTCCGACCGGTTCGGCAGGCGCCGGCCGTTCGTCATGGTCGCCGGGCTCGTCATGGTCGTCGGGCTCGTCGTCCTCGCGTTCGCGCCGAACATCGACACCCTCGTCCTCGCGCAGGCGATCATCGGCTTCGGCGCCGGATCGTTCCTGTCCGTCGACCTCGCGCTCGCGACGCAGGTCCTGCCGAACCCCGACGACACCGCCAAGGACCTCGGCGTCCTCAACATCGCCAACGCCCTGCCCCAGTCCATCGCCCCGGCGATCGCGCCCGCGATCCTCGCGGTCGGCAACGCGATCGGCCTCGGCGGCTACACCTTCTGGTACCTCGTGGGCGCGGTCGTCGCGCTCGCCGGTGCCGTGCTCGTCTACCGCATCAAGGGAGTGAAGTGACATGACCACCATGCCCACAGCCGCCACCACCGCTGACGCAACCGTGCCCGACGGCGCAGCCGAGACCGCGCGCCCCTGGCTCGACGCGGGGCTCCCCGTCGCCGAGCGCGTCGAGCTGCTGCTCGGCGAGATGACCGTCGAGGAGAAGGCCGGCCTCCACTTCCACACGATGATCACCATGAGCCCCGACGGCGAGCTCGCCGAGGCGGACCCCCAGTTCGGCCTCCCGTCGAACCGCGAGTACGTCGTCGACAAGCAGCTGACGCACTTCAACCTGCTCAGCGTGGCGCCCGACGCCCGGACGATGGCCCTCTGGCACAACCGGCTCCAGAAGCTCGCGGCGTCGACCCGCCTCGGGATCCCGGTGACGATCTCGACCGACCCGCGCCACTCGTTCACCGACAACCCCGGCGCCGCGCTCATGGCCGGGCCGTTCTCCAAGTGGCCCGAGCCCCTGGGCCTCGCCGCCGCCCGCGACCCCGAGCTCGTCCGCAAGCACGGCGACGTCGCCCGTCGCGAGTACACGGCCGTCGGTATCCGGGTGGCCCTGCACCCGCAGGTCGATCTCGCCACCGAGCCGCGCTGGTCGCGCGCGCTCCAGACGTTCGGCGAGGACGCGGACCTCACCGGCGAGCTCGGGGCCGCCTACGTGCGCGGGTTCCAGGGCGAGACGTTCGGACCCGGCTCCGTGGCGACGATGGTCAAGCACTTCCCGGGAGGCGGCCCGCAGAAGGACGGCGAGGACCCGCACTTCGCCTACGGCCGCGAGCAGGTCTACCCCGGCGGGGAGTTCGACCTCCACCTCGAGCCGTTCAAGGCCGTGTTCGCGGCCGGCGCCCGCCAGGTGATGCCGTACTACGGCATGCCCGTCGGCACCGAGCACGAGGAGGTCGGCTTCGGGTTCAACCGGTCCGTCCTCACCGGGATCCTGCGCGAGCGGCTCGGGTTCGACGGCGTCGTCTGCACGGACTGGGGCCTCGTCACCGACGCCGAGATCTTCGGCACGCCGTTCCCCGCCCGCGCTTGGGGGGTCGAGCACCTGACCCCCGAGGAGCGGATCGTCAAGATCCTCGACGCCGGCGCCGACCAGCTCGGCGGCGAGTCGTGCGTCGAGCTGCTCGTGGGGCTCGTCCGCGACGGACGCGTCACCGAGGACCGCCTCGACGTCTCCGCCCGCCGCCTGCTCCGCGAGAAGTTCGAGCTCGGCCTGTTCGAGGAGCCGTACGTGGACGTCGAGGCGGCGGTCGCCGTCGTCGGCGCGCCCGAGCTGGTCGCCGCGGGCGAGGACGCGCAGCGCGCGTCCGTCACGGTCCTCACGAACGTCGGCGGTGTCCTGCCGGTCGCGCCGTCGAGCAAGCTCTACGTCGAGGGGATCAACTCCGAGGTCGCGGGCCGGTACGGCACCGTCGTCGAGACGCCCGCGGAGGCCGACCTCGCCGTCCTGCGCGTGCAGGCGCCCTACGAGGACCGCGGCTCAGTGTTCGAGAACTTCTTCCACGCCGGGTCGCTCGAGTTCACGGACGAGGTGCTCGACCACGTCCGCGAGGTCGCCGCGGCGGTGCCGACCGTCGTCGACGTGTTCCTCGACCGTCCGGCGATCCTCGCACCGATCGTCGACGTCGCGGCGTCCGTCGTCGCGACGTGGGGCGTGAGCGGTCCCGCGCTGCTCGACGTCCTCAGCGGCGCATCTCCGGCCGGCGGCAGGCTCCCGTTCGACGTCCCACGCTCGACGGCGGCCGTCGAGGCCTCACGCCCCGACGTCCCGTTCGACACCGAGGACCCGCTGTTCCGCTTCGGGCACGGTCTGACGCTCTGAGTCCTGGCCGACCGACCCTCGACGTGCGCCGGCCCGCCACCCCTTTGGGGCGGCGGGCCGAGGTGTCTCAGGACAGCTCGCGCGCGAAGGACTCGAGCTGCGCGGCCGTGGTGCAGGAACGCGCGCCCCCCGGCGGCGACCTCGACGACCGGGGTGGGGTCGCCGTCGGGGGTGGTCCCGACGAAGAACTCACCCGCTCCGGTCGCGGGCCAGACCCTGGTGAGCCCCAGCGAGACACGGTCGGCCCTTGCCCGCGGCCTCGCTCTCGACGGTGACCAGGACGATCGGGCCCGGCGCCGCGGTGCTCGAGGAGTCCTCGTAGAGGTCCGTGACGTAGGCGAACTGGTTGGCGTTCAAACCCTCGGTGCGGTGGCGGTGGAATCCGGGCGGCGCGGTCGGCGCCACCGCATCCGATCTTTCTCCCGTGGCGCTGGGCGTCTGGTCGCTCGCCACGGCATCGCTCACCGTCGGAGCGCTCGGCGCCACGGTCGTCCGGGCTGCCGCGGCCTGCTGTCCGACCGCGCGGGACGTGCACGCCCCGCAGGACACGACCAGGCCGACGCACAGGCCGGCGACAACGAGTCGTCCTCGACGCGTCACGGTCTTCCTCTCCCCACACGTCGATCGGTGGCCCGATCTTCGGGGCGTCCAGGAAGGTTGTCAAGCGCGAAACAGCTGGTCGTCGGCGGCGATCTCGATCAGTGGCGTCTTGCCCGTCCGACGTCGACGACGAGGGGCAGCGTGGAGCGGTAGGCGATGGTCCGGTAGCCCGCACGAGCCTCTCGGACACCTTGCACCATGGCCGCAGCAAGGAGCCCGGCGACGACCACTCCACACGTCACCCAGACGATCAGGGCCACCCACGACGTCTCGTCGCCCACGCCGACCAACACCACCACGACAGCGACGACGGTCGAGATCGCGAAAGGGACCAGACACCACAGCATCCACCGGAGCATCACCACGCATGCGGGTCCGGAGATTCGTCGAGGATCCGTCGCCACCGGGTCGGTCACAGCAATGACCCGCGCGCCACGTGTCAGCCTGCTCAGCTCTCGAGGGCCGTGAGGTCCTCGATACCACCCGGGAGGATGTCGCTCTTCGGGGGCGCGGTGATCGTCACCGGCTCGCCCCAGTGGCTGAAGTGCATCTCGACCTTCGCCCCCGCGACGTCGGCCTCGACCTTGCGCATGAGGTCGTCGGAGTCGACCCAGTACGTGTAGGTGATGGTCTTGGGAAGCGACGCCCCGGCCGCTCCGACCTGGCTCTTGAGCGCACCGCCCAGCTTCGTCGTGTCGACGGTCAGGACGTACTTCTGCGCGTCGACGCCGTCGACCTTCTCCGGCGAGCCGCTCTTCTCGAGCGAGGTGATGGCGCCCTTGAGGCCCTCGAGCTGCTGCGTCGGGTCGGCGCCGTCCAGCATGCCGGTGAACTGCGAGGCGAGCGGGTCACTCGTGTCGGACGGGTCGACCTCGATCCACTTGTTCTTCGAGAGCTTGCCCATGTTCATGTAGATGACGCCGTCGACGGCGCGGATGGTCATCTCCGGCATCACGCCGGGCATCGTGACTGTCTCGTCCATCGCGACCTTCGAGCCGCCGAGGTCGACCTTGCCCTCGACGCCGACCTTCTGGCCGGCCATGGTCGTCGTCATCGAGAGCTGGACGGATTTCTTCGCCTTCTGCGCGTCGGCGAGTCGCGTGGCGAACGTGTCGGCCGTCAGAGCCGCGTTCTCAGCCTTCCCGCCCGCGGCGGACGACGCCGTCGTGGTCGCCGCGGGTGATGCGCTCGACGAGGAGCCGCCGTCCCCGGCGCACCCGGCGACGGTGAGAGCGGTGCCGAGCGCGAGCGCGGCCAGGCCGTAGAAGGGACGACGACGCACAGGAACCCCCGGGTGCTGAACAGATCGATTGGCGTTCACACCTTATCGGCCCGCAACCCGACGACCAGGCCCGCACCGACCACCCCGATCCCCGCCCACACGCCGACGTGCGGCGCCCCGAGCCCGCCGGCCATCCCGGCGACGGCAGCCGCCACGGGGGCGATCCCGGTGAGCAGGCCGGCACGGTCGGCGCCGAGCGTCCCGACAGCCCCGTACCAGAGGACGAACGCGGCCGCGGTGACGAGTGCCGCGAGGTAGACGACGGCGACGAAGTCCCCCGCGTCGAGGCGGGTGACGGCGTCCCAGCCCTCGAACGGGACGGCGAGCGCCGTGAAGAGGACCGCGCCGATCCAGACGGTGTGGACCGAGACTCCCCAGGCACCGTGGCGGCCGAGCACCGGCACGGCGAGCAATGTGAACGCCGCCTCGCAGACGAGCGCGACGAGGGCCCAGAGCACGCCGACGCCGTCGGCCCGCCCGGTCCCCTCCACGAGCACGGCCCCCGCGGTCACGACGGCCGCCGCGACGACGACGCGTGTGCGGACGGGCCGCCGTTGGAGCACGGGCCCGACGACGCCGAGCAGGACGGGCACGCACGCGATCGCGACCGCGAGGACGGCGGGTTCCGCGTGCGCCGCGCCGCGCACGAGCGCGACGTTGAAGAGCACGAGCCCGGCACCGGCGACCGCGAGCAGCCACAGCCACTCGACGCCGCGAGGCCGGACCAGACGGACCCCGCGCAGCCGGGCGACGACGACGAGGATCGCCGCCGCCGCGAGGTAGCGGAGCGCCTGCGCGGTGAGCAGGGGCGAGTCGACGAGGACGCGCGAGACCGCGGCGCTCCCACCCACGAGCGCCATGGCGACGGCGCCGCGGATCCCGGGCGCGAGGCCGCGACGTGCCCTGGGGTCGGGACGAGCCGTACGGGTGCCGGGACCGGGGCCGCTCCCGCCGGCGCGTGCGGGGACGGCGGTCGGGTCGATGCTCTGCGTGGTCACCCTTCGAGCCTGCGGGCATGATGGTCCGGTGGACAGGTCCAACGAGGCACCGGCGCACTGGTCCAACGGCGCGACGGATTTCCTCCAGCTCGACCGGTCCGACGCCCGGCCGGGCGACCTCGCGGGTTGGCTGGCGACGGCGGTCCGCGAGGCGGTCCTCGACGGGCGCCTCCCCGCCGGCGCGACGCTCCCCGCGACCCGCACCCTGGCCGCCGAGCTCGACCTCGCCCGCGGCACGGTGACCGAGGCGTATCGCCGGCTCGCGGAGACGGGCGAGGTCGAGGGCCGGGGCCGGGCGGGCACCGTCGTCGTCGGGAGAGCTCGACCGGCAGCCGCCCAGGCCCCCGCGCCCGCGCCGACCCGGGCACGCGCGCTCGGGGCCGCCGGCCCGCCCGACGTCGCCGCGTTCGCCGGGCACGGCTCCGTGTTCGACGAGCTGCGCGCCGCGCGACCCGAGTTCGACCTCGTCCCGGGCGTCCCGGACCTCGCGGGCTTCCCGCGCGCGGCGTGGCTGCGCGCCGAGCGAAGGGTGCTCGACGAGCTGCCCGCGCGGTCGCTCGCGTACGGCGACCCGCGGGGCGAGCCCGCGCTGCGGACCGAGGTCGCCACGTGGCTCGCGCGCTACCGGGGGCTGCGCGTCGACCCTGCCCAGGTCGTCGTCGTGGCCGGGGTCGCACAGGCTCTCGCGCTGCTCGCGCACGTCCTGCGCACCGCGGACCACGACGCGATCGCGGTCGAGGACCCGGGCTCCTTCGGCGCCCGGGAGCTGCTCGCGTGGTGGGGGGTCGCGACTCCCCCGGTCGGCGTCGACGAGCGCGGGCTCCGCGTCGACGACCTCCGCGCGACGGGCGCCGGCGTCGTCCTGGTGACCCCGGCGCACCAGTTCCCGCTCGGCGTCGTGCTCGACGGCGCGCGCCGCCGCGAGCTGACCGACTGGGCGGCCGACGGTGGCCTGGTGATCGAGGACGACTACGACGCCGAGCACCGCTACGACCGCCGCCCCGTCGCGGCGGTCGCCGCCGCGGTTCCGGGGTCCGTCGTCTACACGGGCAGCCTGTCCAAGCTCGTCGCGCCGTCCTTGCGGATCGGGTGGCTGGTCGCCCCGCCGCAGTGGCACGAGGCGATCGTCGAGGCGAAGCGCCAGAGCGACCTCGGCAACGCCGTCGTCCCGCAGCTCGTGGTCGCGTCGCTGCTGGCCTCGGGCGAGCTCGAACGCCACCTCCGCCTCGCCCGCAGCCGCTATCGCCGGCGCCGTGACGCCACGGTCGCGGCCCTCTCCCGTGACCTCCCGCACGGACGCATCCTCGGGGCGGCCGCGGGCCTCCACCTCACGGTGACGTTCGACGACGCTCCCGCGCTCGACGACGTCGCCCTCGCCCGCGCGGCGCTCGAGCGGGGCGTCGCGGTCCACCCGCTGAGCTGGTACCGCCAACGGCCCGGGGTGCCCGGCTTCGTGCTGGGCTACGGGGCGTCGGGGACGAGCCGGCTCGACGCGGGAGTCCGGCGTCTGGCCGAGGCGGTGCGCGACCGATGACCGCGACCGCCGGACCCACCCTCCCCACCTACCGCCGCGTGCTCGTGACGGGCGCGGCCGGGCTCCTGGGCCGCGCCGTCCTGCGCCGGTTCGCCCGGCGCGGCGTCCCGGTCACCGCGCTCGTCCTCGACGACCCCGGAGACCTCGCGACCGGGCGCGGGCCGGGCGCGGAGCCGACGTCGTGCGACCGGGTCGTCGTCGGGGACGCGGCCGACCCGCGGGTCGTCGCCGCGGCGCTCGACGGCGCGGACGCCGTCGTGCACCTGGCCGCGATCCCCTCGCCCGAGGGCGCGGACGCGCAGCGCGTCTTTACGACGAACACCGCGACCACGTTCGCCGTCCTCGAGGCCGCGGGTGTCGCGGGGGTCGAGCACGTCGTCGTCGCGGGCAGCATCAACGCCGTCGGGTTGCGCTTCTCGCCCGTCCCGGCGGAGCCCGCGTACCTCCCGCTCGACGCCGGCTCCCCGACCCGGGCGGCCGACCCGTATGCACTCTCGAAGCAGGTCGGGGAAGCCACCGCGCACGCGATGCACCGCCGCCACGGGACGACGATCAGCGTGCTCCGCTACCCGATGGTCGGCGGCCTCGGCGAGGTGCCCGGGCTCGACGACCGCCTCACGGCGTTCGCGTCGGGGACGGGCTTCGACCTCGCGCTCACCGCGCGCGACCTCTGGTCCTACCTCGAGACCCGGGACGCGGCGCGCGCCGCGGACCTGGCGCTCTCGCCCGCCGAGCCGGGCGTCCACGTCGCGTTCGTCGCCGCCCCGACGACGTACGCCCCTCACCGCACGGCGGACCTCCTCGCGCGGTACTGGCCGGGCGTCGAGGTGCGCCGACCGCTGCCGGGGCGCACCGTCCCGCTCGATCTCGAGCCCGCGCGCCGGCTGTTCGGCTTCGAGGCCGAGCACGTGCTCGACCTGCCGGAGCTGGGCCTCGCCTGAGC
This sequence comes from Luteimicrobium sp. NPDC057192, assembly GCF_042670205.1. Classification (NCBI taxonomy): domain Bacteria; kingdom Bacillati; phylum Actinomycetota; class Actinomycetes; order Micrococcales; genus Luteimicrobium; species Luteimicrobium sp. NPDC057192. Next base: position 14,131 of record NZ_JBHUWD010000009.1, read on the forward strand.
CGACGGCGAGCCAGACCGCGGCGAACCGGTATGGATTTCGTCGAGGGGCCACGCGTCGGCTATCCTGGGCAGGCTCCGGAAGCGGGTCGTCGTCATGACGGTCGTCCGGTGCGAGACCTCGGGGTGTGGCGCAGCTTGGTAGCGCGCCTCGTTCGGGACGAGGAGGTCGCAGGTTCAAATCCTGTCACCCCGACCAGCCGAGAGGCCCGGAACCGCAACGGTTCCGGGCCTCTCGTGTTTCCCGCGCAGGTGCGCCCCGGCTCAGCGCGGCGCGCGGAACTGCTCGGGCCGCTCGCGGGGCGCCTCCGCGAGCGCGTGGACCACGCCCTCCGCGTCCAGGTCGGCCCCGTACACCGGCGTCCCGGGCTGCTGCCGCCACGACTCCGCGAGCGGACCCGCGTCCACGGGGTCGAAGCCGAGCGCGTCGACGACCTGCGAGACGACCCGCCGCCCGGCGTCGTCGTCGCCCGCGACCGGGAGCCCGATCCTGCCCTCGGTGCCGGATGCGGTGCCGCGGTCGCGCAGGTGGGTCCAGTTGATCCCGTTCAAGACCTTGAAGACGGGTGCGCCGAGCACCGACGCCACCCACACGCTCTCGGGGACGTCGGGGTCCTCGATGCCGTCGATCCGGCCGTCGCGCTGCCAGTAGTAGTTGTTCGTCTCGACCACCGGAGCGCCCGGGGCACGGCCGTCGAGGATCCCGGGAGCGAGGTCGGGAACGGCGCGCTCCGGGATGCTCACGATGACGAGCTCGGCGCCGTCGGCCGCCTCCTTGGCCCACACCGCTGACGCACCGGTCTCGGCGGCGAGCTCCGCGAGCGTCTCGGGGGCGCGCGAGTTCGCGACCCGCACGTCGTGCCCCAGCGCGGTCAGCCGCCGCGTCAGGGTCCCGCCGATCTTGCCCGCTCCGATGATGCCGATCCGCACGATGGTCTCCTGTTCGTCGAGGTCACCTGCTCCAATCACGACGCGCGGGGCGTTGTTCCGGCTGTCGCCTCCTCGTCCGACGGGTGGTCCGGCACCCGGGAGTGCCTGCGCCCGTACGCGAAGTAGACGACGAACCCCACGGCCATCCAGACCAGGAACCGCAGCCAGGTCTCGACCGGCAGGTTGAGCATGAGGTAGACGCACGCGAGGACCGACGCGATCGGCAGCACCGGGACCCAGGGGACGCGGAACGAACGGTCGAGGTCCGGGCGGGTGCGACGCAGGACGATGACCCCGATCGACACGACGACGAACGCGAACAGCGTCCCGATGTTGACGAGCTCCGCGAGCGCCGACAGCGGGATGAACGCCGCGAGCACCGCCACGACCGCCCCGATGAGGATCGTGATCCGGTACGGCGTGCGGAACGTCGGGTGGACGGCCGACAGCCCGCGCGGCACGAGGTTGTCCCGGGACATCGCGAACAGGACGCGCGACTGGCCCAGCATGAGGATCATGACGACGGTCGTGAGCCCGGCGAGCGCCCCGACGGTGATGAGCGTGGCCGCCCAGTCGGCGCCGACGGACTTGAACGCCTGGGCGAGCGGTGCGTCAGGGTCGAGCTCGGAGTACTTCTGCATGCCGACGACGACGAGCGAGACGCCCACGTAGAGGGCCGTGCAGATCGCTAGCGAGCCGATGATCCCCCGCGGCACGTCGCGCTGCGGCTTGTGCGTCTCCTCGGCGGCCGTCGCGACGACGTCGAACCCGATGAACGCGAAGAACACGATGGCCGCGGCGGTGAAGATCCCGACGACGCCGAAGTTCGCGGGCGCGCTGCCGAGGATCGTCTGCCAGAGCGTCGCCTGGAGGCCGGTCGTCTCGGGTGCGGGCTGCGAGGGCGGCACGAACGGGTGGTAGTTGGCCGCCTTGACGAAGAACAGGCCGGCCACGATCACGAACAGGACGACGGCGACCTTGATCGCGACGATCACGGTGTTGACCCGTGCCGAGAGCTTGACGCCGAGCACGAGCACGCAGGTCAGGACGGCGACGACGAGGAACGCGGGGAGGTCCATGAACGCGCCGTCGCCGCCGGCGATCGAGGCAGGGAGGTGCCAGCCGATCGTGTCGAGCAGGCTCGCGAAGTACTGCGACCAGCCCACGGCGACCACCGCCGCTCCCAGGGCCATCTCGAGCAGCAGGTCCCAGCCGATGATCCACGCGACGATCTCGCCCGACGTCGCGTACGCGAAGGTGTAGGCGCTGCCCGCGACGGGCACGGTCGACGCGAGCTCGGCGTAGCAGAGCGCAGCGAGCGCGCAGACGATCCCCGCCACCACGAACGACACCGCGACCGCCGGGCCTGCATGCTCCTTCGCGGCGAGGCCGGTGAGCACGAAGATCCCGGTCCCGATGACCACGCCCACCCCGAAGACCGTGAGGTCCAGGGCCGACAGATCGCGCTTGAGACGGTGCTCGGACTCATCGGCGTCGGCCATCGACGCCTCGACGGACTTCGTGCGGAAGATGCTCATGGCACTCCTTCGAGCCTCGACGGTCGACGGTGTCCTGCGTCTCCACTCTCACGCGACCGTCTGACGTCGGCAAACGCACGGGGAGGGACATGCAGCCGGGGCGGGATCGCGTGGGCCGCTAGGGTGTCCCGAGCACCGACCGAGGAGACGACCGTGCCGACCGCCCCCGACCCCCTCGCCGGGGACGTCCCCGCCGAGCCCGCGCCCCGCACCGGGTGGCGCCGGTTCACGCCGTGGCTCGCGGCACTGCTCGCCGTCGTCGTGGTCGTCGGGTGGCAGGTGCTGTCCCGCAACCCGTCGCTCGAGGCCGAGGGCACGACGTGGAGCTCACCGGCCGCCGCCACCTGCCAGGACGGCGCGGTGTCCCTCCACAAGGACACCGACCCGAACGTCACCGACGGCTCACCGCTCTACGCCGTGACCGTGCGCAACGCGTCGCAGTTCCCGGTCAAGCTGTCCGCCGACCAGCCCTCCGGCTTCCAGGTGGCGTTCACCGAGGTGCTGACCGGCGGCGACACCCCGGAGACCGGGCCCGGGACGACGAGCTCCTCGGTGTCCGTCCCGACCGGGAAGTCCGTCGACCTCGTCGTGTCCGCGGCGACGCCGCAGCCGGAGCGGGGCACCGACGGATCCGCGATGGTCTCCGAGGTGGTGCTCCACACGGTGACCCTCGGCACGACGACGTCACAGGACTTCGCGCTGCCCGAGCCCGTCGTGATCCACGGCGGGGCGACGCCGCCCGCCGAGCTCGGGTGCTCGTGATCCGTCGGCGGGGCCGCGGGGACGAGACGGTCGAGGTCGTCGTCGACGACCAGGACGACGATGCGCTCGCCGCGTCGCGCACGCGCCGCCTGCGCCATCCGTGGCGCTGGGCGACGGCGCTGCTGGTGGTGGCCGCGCTCGCCCTGGCGGCGACCACCTGGCGGCGCATGGGGCGCGAGGTCGAGGTCGTCGACGCGGGCAGGAGCTGGAGCTCCGACCTGAACGTCCGCTGCGACGACGACACCACGACGTCGATCCATGTCGTGACGCCCCAGAGCGCCGCCGCGGACACTGCCGACCGGCTCGGCGAGGACCCCGCCGACATCGTCACGCTCACCAACCGGGGCGCCCGGACGGTGATTCTCCGTGTCGCAGACCCGACGACGGGTGCTTTCGAGCCGGACGTGGTCGACGGTTCCGCGGTCGAGCCCGTCTCGCCCACCGCGGACAGGGTCCGGACCGTCGACCACGTCTCCGTTCCCGCGGGCGACAGCGCGCGACTGCGCCTCGTGTCGCCCCGGGTCGTCGGGGGAGACGAGGCCGGGACTGCCGTGGCGACCGTCACCTCGGTCCGGCTGAGGGTCACGTCGCTCGGCGTGACGACGAGTCAGGACGTCCGGTTGCGGACCCGGATCGTCGGGGTCTCTGTCGGCACCGCGGCGGCGGCCACGGTCGACCCGGGCATGACATGGTCGCTCGACGGCACGATGTGCGGGCCGACGATCGAGCCCGCTCAGCGCGACGGCACCTCGCGCTGATCCGGCGCGGAGTACGCGGGCAGCGGCCGGATGAGCGCGTCGCCCGCGCGCTGCTATGACGTGCGCGGTCCACCCGCCGACGCGAGACGGGCGAGGAATCGCGTGGAGACCGGGGAGCGCACCTCGCTAGCCTGGTCGGATGGTCGTCGAGCTCCGCCCCCTCACGCACGGCGATGCCGAAGCACATTGTGCAGGCGAGGACGAGGCGACGGTGCGCTGGCTCACCGGCGACTACGGCACGGTCGAGGGCGCGCGCGCTCACTTCGACCTTCTCGCCGAGAACGCGGCGGCCGGCCGCGGCAAGCGTGGCTTCGGCGTCTGGACCGGTGGACGTCTTGCCGGGTACGTCGATTTCGACCCCGACGTCAACGACGGGCTCGAGCCTCACGACGTCAACCTCTCCTACGCCGTGCACCCCTGGGCTCGTGGTGCGGGGCTCGCTTCCCAGGCGGTGCTCGCGATCTGCCAGCACCTGCGCGAGCAAGGCATCGGACAGCGGGCGGCGATCCGCGTCGAACCCGAGAACGCCGCGTCGGTCCGCGTCGCGGAGAGCTGCGGGTTCCGCCACGTCCGGCGCTTCACGTCCTCCACCGACACCCGCGACGACGGATCGCCCGTCCCCCTCAGCGTCTACGTCCTCGACCTCTGAGCCACGCGGTCGCCGCCCGTCCGCCCACTGTCGCCGGCGGCGCTCAGCGCACCGGCACCTCGCGCTGGTCCGGCCCGGAGTAGGCGGACAGCGGCCGGATGAGCGCGTTGCTCGCGTGCTGCTCCATGACGTGCGCGGTCCACCCGACGACGCGCGACGCGACGAAGAGCGGCGTGAACGTCGGGGTGTCGAAGCCCATGACGTGGTACGCCGGCCCGGTCGGGTAGTCGAGGTTCGGCAGGATGCCCTTGCGCTCGTTCATCGCGGACTCGAGCGCGTCGTAGAGCGCGGCGAGGTCCTGGCGGCCAGTGTGCTCGAGGAGCTCGTCGAGCGACGCCTTCATGGTGGGGACGCGCGAGTCGCCGTGCTTGTAGACGCGGTGCCCGAAGCCCATGATCTTGCGCCGCTCCGCGAGCGCCTCGTCGAGCCAGGCCTCGGCGCGGTCGGCGGTGCCGATCTCCTCGAAGGTCGCCATGACGGCCTCGTTGGCCCCTCCGTGCAGCGCACCCTTGAGCGCTCCGACGGCGCCCGTGACTGCGGAGTGCAGGTCCGCGAGCGTCGACGCGATGACGCGGGCCGTGAACGTCGAGGCGTTGAACGAGTGCTCGGCGTACAGGACCATCGACACTTCGAACGCCCGCACGACGACCGGGTCGGGCACCTCGCCGAACGTCAGCCACAGGAAGTTCTCGGCGTACGAGAGGTCGTCGCGCGGCTCCACCTCCGGCAGGTCGTGCCGGCGCCGCTGGTCGAGCGCGACGACGGCGGGCAGCACGGCCCACAGGCGCAGCGCCTTGGCCTGCTCCGACTCGGGCGACGAGTCCTCGGCCTGCGGGTCGTTCGCGCCGTGCACCGACACGGCGGTGCGGACGACGTCCATCGGGTGCGCCGTCGTGGGGAGCGCGAGGACGGCGTCGCGGACCACCGACGGGAGCGCGCGCGCCGACCGCTCGGCCGACGTCTGCTCGGCGAGCTGCGCCGTCGTCGGGAGCTCGCCGTGCCACAGGAGGTACGCGACCTCCTCGAACGACGCCCGGGCCGCGAGGTCCTGGACCGGGTAGCCGCGGTAGAGCAGCGAGTTGGTGTCGGGATTGACCTTGGAGATCGCGGTCTCGTCGGCGATCACGCCGACGAGGCCCTTGCGGATCGCGGGCGGGTCGAGCGGGCTGGTGGGGGTGCCGGTCATGGCGTCACTCCTTCGTGAGGATCCGGTTGTCAGAAGCTCACGGCAGTGGAGTGCCGCACGCTTCTGACAGCCGTGGTGCGACCGCCGGTTGTCAGAAGCTCACCGGACTCGGGTGCCGTGAGCTTCTGACAACTCGCGGGGCTGGTCAGGGGCGGTAGGTGAAGATGTTCGTGTCGAACGTGTTGTAGGCGGCGTAGTCGAGGAGCTCGTACAGCCGCGCACGAGTCTGCATCCCGTCGACGAGCCCGGCCTGCGTTCCCTCCGCGGCGATCTCCTCGAGCCCCCGCTCGACGGCGCCCATCGCGATCCGCAAGAGGGTCACCGGGTAGATGACCATCCGGACGCCCGCGTCGGCGAGCTGACGCGTCGTGAAGAGCTCGGACTTGCCGAACTCGGTCATGTTCGCGAGCACGGGCACGTCGACGGCGGACGCGACGGCCTCGAACTCCTGCAGGTTCTTCATGGCCTCGGGGAAGATCGCGTCGGCCCCCGCGTCGACGAGCGCCCGCGCCCGGTCGACGGCGGCACGCATCCCGGCGTCGCCGTCGAGCGACCCGCGCACGTCGGTGCGGGCCATGACGAGGAAGCTCGGGTCGCGGCGCGCGTCGGCGGCCGCCCGGACCCGCTTGAGCGCCGTCTCGAGGTCGACGACCGACTTGCCGTCGAGGTGGCCGCACCGCTTGGGGTTGACCTGGTCCTCGATGTGGCAGCCCGCGAGGCCGGCGTCCTCGAGCTCCTGGACGGTGCGCGCGATGTTCATGGGCTCGCCGAACCCGGTGTCGGCGTCGACGAGCGCCGGCAGGTTCGTCATGCGGGCGATCTGCCCGGAGCGCTGCGCGACCTCGGTGAGCGTGGTCAGGCCGATGTCGGGCAGGCCGAGGTCCGCGGACAGCACCGCGCCCGACACGTAGACCCCGTCGAAGCCCTTGTCCTCGATGAGCCGCGCGGACAGCGGGTTGAACGCGCCCGGGAACCGCAGGACGCGCCCCTCGCTCCCCGCCCGGTCCAGCGCGGACCGGAACGCGACCCGCTTGTCGGACGCCGTCGTCGTCGCGTACAGCATCAGTTGCCTCCCAGCTCGAAGAGCCCGCGCGGGCTCGGGACGGTCTCCAGCACGCCGGGTGCCGCCACGACGGTCAGCTCGCGCAGCTCGCCGGCCGCGAGGTCGGGCAGGCGCTGCGCGAGGTCGAGGAACCGCTCGACCTCTTCGGGCTCGACGAGCCCGTCGGCGAGGGTCCGGAACTTGCGGACGTAGTCCTTGCGCGCGAACGGACGGGCGCCCAGGGGGTGCGCGTCGGCGACGGCGAGCTCCTTGACGATCCGGCCGCCGTCGGCGAGCTCGATCTCGACGCGCGCGCCGAACGCCTTCTCGGCCGGGTCCGTGGAGTGGTACCGGCGGGTCCACTCGGCGTCCTCGGCGGTCGTGACCTTCTGCCACAGCTCGACGGTGTCCGGCCGGGCGGCGCGCTCGGGCGCGTACGACGCGACGTGGTGCCAGCCGCCGTCCTGCAGCGCGACGGTGAAGATGTAGGGCACCGAGTGGTCGAGGGTCTCGCGCGACGCGTTCGGGTCGTACTTCTGCGGGTCGTTCGCGCCCGAGCCGATGACGTAGTGCGTGTGGTGGCTCGTGTGGATGACGATCCGCGCGACGTTCGCCGGGTCCGCGAGGAAGGGGTGCTCGGCGTGCAGCGCGCGGGCCAGGTCGATGAGCGCCTGGGCCTGGTACTCGGCCGAGTGCTCCTTGGTGAAGGTGTCGAGGATCGCCGTCTTCGGCTCTCCGGCGCCCGGGAGCGTGACCTCGTACGACGCGTCGGGTCCGTCGAGCAGCCACGCGATCACGCCGTCCTCCCCCTCGTAGATCGGCTCGGGGCTCGTCTGGCCGCGCATCGCCCGGTCGACGGCCTCGACCGCGATCTTGCCCGCGAATGCCGGCGCGTACGCCTTCCAGGTCGAGATGCGGCCCTTGCGCGACTGGCGGGTCGCCGTCGTGGTGTGCAGCGCCTGGCCGATCGCCTGGAAGATCACCGGAGCGGGCAGCCCGAGCAGGGTCCCGATCCCGGCCGCGGCCGACGGGCCGAGGTGCGCGACGTGGTCGATCTTGTGCGCGTGCAGGCTGATCGTGCGGGCCAGGTCGACCTGGATCTCGTAGCCCGTCGCGACGCCGCGCACGAAGTCGTGGCCCGACGTCCCGGCGTGCTGCGCGACCGCGAGCACGGGCGGGATGTTGTCGCCGGGGTGCGAGTACTCCGCGGCGAGGAACGTGTCGTGGAAGTCGAGCTCGCGCACCGCGACGCCGTTGGCCCACGCCGCCCACTCGGGGCTCGTCCGGGTCGTCAGCGGCGCCCCGAAGACCGTCGCCCCGGGGACGTAGGGGTGGGCGAGCGCCTGCCCGCGGGCCGCGACGACGGGCGCCCGGGTCAGGCTCGCGACCGCCACCGACGCGTTGTCGATGACGCGGTTGATCACCATGTCCGTCACCTCGGCGGTGACGTCGACGGGGTCGGCGGCGAGCTCCGCGAGCTTCCAGGCGAGCTGGTCCTCGCGGGGCAGGTCGTCCGCGCTGGGGTGCACGCGGACGGTGTGGGTGGTGGGCATGGTGTCTCTCTCCTCCGGGGCCGCGGGGGCCGTCACTGCTCGGCGCCCGACGACGTCGCCCGCGCCAGCGCGCGGGCCGCCATCGCGGCGCTCTGGTCGATGTGGGCGCGCATCGCGTCCTCGGCGGCGTCGGGGTCACCCCCGACGACGGCGCGCGCCACCGCGCGGTGCTCGTCGACGTGGGCGGTGGTCCCGACGCGCTCACGGGTGGCGAGCGTGCGGTAGCGGTCGACGTGGCCGCGGATCTGGCGGAGCAGCGCCGCGCACAGCCGGTCGTCGGCGAGCCGCTCGACGACCGCGTGGAACTCGGCGCCGATCCGCAGGACCTCGTCGTCGTGGTCGCGGACGGCGTCCATGAGCTCGACGAGCCGGGCGAGGCGGGCGACGTCGGCGGAGTCCGCAGCAGCGTCGTCGGCCACGCGCTCGGCCGCGCGGCGCGCGAGGAGGCCCTCGAGCCGCCCCCGGACCTCGTAGACCCGCCGGGCGTCGGCGACGTCGAGCGGCGCGACCCGCACCCCGCCGGTGGGCTGCTCGACGACGAGCGTCTCGGCCTCGAGCCGGCGCAGCGCCTCGCGCACGGGGGTCCGGGAGACCCCGAGCCGGGCGGCGAGGGCCGGCTCCGACAGCCGCTCGTCGGGCGCGAGCGTGCCGTCGATGATCTCGGTCCGCAGCACGTCGTAGACGGCTCGCGCACCGGACTGCCGGGGGCTGAGCGTCGTCGTCACGAGACCAGTCTCGCACGGCGGTGTGCACGTGTATACATCGAGTTTCTCCTTCGCCCGGAGCAGAAGAGCGGTCACACTCGCGCGGTTCGGCACGTCGAATGAGACATGGACTCCATCGACACCGATCGCACCGCGGGAGCCACCCCGCGCGCCGGCCGTGGCACCGGCACCCTCACCGTCGCCGTGGTCGGCGGCACCGGGACGCTCGGCCGCCAGGTCGTCGCGGCCCTCCGTGCCGCCGGCCAGGACGTCCGCGCGCTCTCGCGCCACTCCGACCACCCGGTGGACCTCACCACCGGCAGGGGCCTCGCCCCCGCGCTCGCCGGGGTGGACGCCGTCGTCGACGCGGGGAACGGCACCGGCCCCGCGCGCCGGGCCGCCCGGACGCTCGTCGACGGCACCGAGCGCCTGCTGGACGCCGAGGCCGCGGCCGGCGTCGGCCACCACGTGTCGGTCGACATCGTCGGCTCGGCCGTCGTCCCGATGGCGTACTTCGAGCTGAAGACGGCCCAGCAGCACCTCGTCGAGTCCGGCCCGGTGCCGTGGAGCACCGTCACCGCGACACAGTTCCACGAGTTCGCGACGACCACCCTCGCGAGCTACACCCACCTGGGCCTGACGTTCGCGCCGCCCATGCGCGTGCAGCCGGTCTCGTCGGCGGAGGTCGCGGCAGTCGTGGCCGACACCGCGCAGCGGGAGCCGTCAGGCGCACGAACGGTCGTGACCGGTCCCGAGATCCGCGAGCTGCGCGATCTCGCGCGGGCCTGGAAGCGCGGCACCGGACGGCACTCGCTCGTCACGCCCGTCGTGCTCCCCGGCAAGGCCGGGCGCGCGCTCCGCGACGGCGCGCTCACCTCGGACGCGGCGGACGTCGTCGGGCGCACGACCTTCGAGGAGTGGCTCGCGAGCACGACCCCCGCCTGAGCTGTCAGAAGCTCAGCGCGCGATCAGCGCCACCAGCTCGTCGACGACGCTCTCCGCCCCCATGACCCGGCCGGTCAGCACGCGGTACCAGATCACCCCGAAGACGACGTCGAGCAGCGTGTCCACGGACGCCCCGGGCGGCAGCTCGCCGCGCTCCGCGGCCCGCTCGAGCACGGTCCGCAGCGCCGACCGGCGGTTCTCGATGAACCCGTCCCGGAAGCGGGCGCCGAACCCCTCGTCGAGCTGCGCCTCCGCCATGAGCGCGCGCAGGATCGCGACGACCTGCGGGGCGCGGCCGAGCGCGACGCTCGCCCCGAGGAAGGCGCGCAGGTCGGCGGACAGGGAGCCGTCGTCGGGCACGGGGATGTGGAGGTCTGCCTTCTCGACGAGCGCCTCCATGACGACGTCCGCCTTGGTGGGCCACCAGCGGTAGATCGTCTGCTTGCCGGTACCGGCGCGTGCGGCGATCTTCTCGACGGTCAGCGGCCCGTAGCCGTGCTCACCGACCAGCTCGACGGCCGCGGCGAGGATCGCGCGGCGGCTGTCCTCGCTGCGCCGGCGCCCGGGCCGGGAGGGGGTGGCGTCGTCCATGCGACGATGCTAGCGTAAATCGAACCGAGACGGTTCGTCTCGCTTTCTCGTCTCACTCAGGAGCCACCATGTCCGACCGCACCGCACGCACCGCCCTCGTCGTCGGGGGGACCTCCGGCATCGGGCTCGCGACAGCGCGCCGGCTCGCCGACCGCGGCTACGACGTCCACGTCGCCGGCCGGTCCGCCGAGCGCGTCAAGGCCGTCGCCGACCTCGACTCCCGCATCACCGCGCACCAGGCCGACGGAGGCGACCGGGCCGCCGTCGCCGACCTCGCCGCACAGCTCGCGCCGCTCGACGTCCTCGTCGTCACCCTCAGCGGGTCGCTCGGCATGGGCACCCTCGCCGAGCTGGACCTCAATGTCCTCCGCGAGGCGTTCGACGCCAAGCTCTGGGCGCACCTCGCGACCCTCCAGGCCGCCCTCCCTCACCTGGCTCCCGACGCGTCCGTCACCCTGCTCGGCGCGATCTCCGCCCACGCTGCCATGCCCGGCACCGCCGGGCTCAGCGCGCTCAACGCCGCCGTCGAGGGGCTCGTGCGCCCCCTCGCCGTCGAGCTCGCGCCGATCCGCGTCAACGCCGTGTCCCCCGGCGTCGTCGACACCGGGTGGTGGTCCGGCCTGCCCGACGACGCCCGCGCCGCGTTCTTCGAGGCGACCGCCGCGGCGGTCCCCGTGCGGCACGTCGCGACGGCCGACGAGGTCGCGGAGGTCGTCACGCTCGTCGCGACGAACCGCAACCTCAGCGGCACCGTGGTCGAGGCCGACGGCGGCGCGCGGCTCGTCTCGCTCTGAGCCGGCCCGCCCGGGCACGGCCGGTCAGAAGCTCAGCGCGCCATACCCTCACGAGCTTCTGACAACTCGCCCCGACGACGACGGCGCGCGGCTTCGTAGGGTGGGCGGGTGCGCCGCTCCCGAACCGTCCTCGCAGGTGGAACCGCCGTCGTCGTCGCGGCGCTGGCGCTCGCGGGCTGCGCTTCCGGACCCGCGACTCGCGACGCACCCCGGACCGGCACCACCACCGGAGCGGCGGCCGACCTCGCCGAGCTGGTCGCGGCACGGGCCCGCACCCTCTCCGGCGTCAGCGACGCGACGGTCGAGCGGCCCACGTCGGGACGACCTCGCGTCGTCGTGGTGAACGACGTGAGCCGTGGCGCACAGGGCACGGCCGAGCTCGTCGGCAGGCTCGTGGACGAGACCCAGACCACTCGTGCAACGGCCACCCCAGGCGCCCAGGCAGACGCCGGGATGCCCGAGATCTGGCTCGCCCCGGCGACCCCGGCCCACGCGGACGTGCGTGTCCTGGCGTGGACGCCGACCGAGGACGCGACGACCCCCGGCCCGGCGGGCCTCCCGCTCGCGTCGGAGGCGATGCGTGCGGCCTACCGCCTGGCCCTCACCCCGGGCGTCGTCGGGGTCAGGGCAGCGGGCGGGCCGGTCGAGGTGCAGGTCGCGCGGGCGTCCGACCTCGCGCCCGTCGCGGACGTGGCCCGAGCCGGCCGCATGCCCGTCGAGCAGGTCACGGTGCGCGGCGGCGGGAAGACCCTCGCGATCGCCGACGCCCCGGCCCACGTCGCCGTGGACGCGAGCGCCCGCTGGACCGACGACCCCACCGCCCCGACCTGCCGCCCCGGCGACCTCGATCTCACGCTCGTCGGGCAGGACGCGGGCCTCGGTCATCGGGCGCTCGTCGTCGGGGCGACCAACGCGTCGAAGGCCCCCTGCGCGCTCGACGGGTACCCCACGGTCGGCTTCGGGACCCTGACGCACGAGCGCCTCGACGTGCACGTCACCCACGGGGGCTCGTACATGGCGACGGACGCGGGCGCACACCGCGTCGTCGTACCGCCGCACGGGCGGGCGCTCGCGGTGGTGTCGTGGGACGCGTCGTCGACGGCGCCCGACTCGACCGGCCACGTCCCCGCGACCAGCGCCGAGGTCCGCCTCGCCGTCGCGCCCGGCGCGCCGACGACGACCCGGCCCGTCACCTCGGTCGTCCCGGAGCCGGGCGCGATCAGCGACCCACCGACGGACCTCGACCTGCTCGACGGAGGCCGCGCGACCGTCACCGCGTGGGCGCCGGGAACCTCGACGTTCGGCTGACACCCGCGCCCTGTGTCAGAAGCTCGACGCACTCTGCTGCCGTGAGCTTCTGACAAGCCGCGCTGCAGTCCGACCTGTCAGAAGCTCGACGCACTCTGCTGCCGTGAGCTTCTGACAAGCCGGCAAGCGCTCAGAGCGAGCGGCGTGCCCGGACCGAGCCGGCGAGCTCGCGCAGCAGGTCGGCCGTCGTCGACCAGTCGATGCACTTGTCCGTGACGGACTGCCCGTAGACGAGCCCGCTGGGCGCCGGAGCCTGCGCGCCCGCCTCGATGAAGCTCTCCATCATGAGGCCGGTGACCCCGGCCTCCCCCGTCGCGAGACGGGCGGCGAGCTCCCGCACGACCTCCGCCTGCCGGACGTGGTCCTTGCCCGAGTTGCCGTGGCTCGCGTCCACGACGACGCCCTGCTCGACCGCACCGCCCAGGCCCGAGGCGCGGGCGACCGAGAGCGCGGACGCGACGTCGTCGGCACCGTAGTTGGGGCCGCCGCGGCCGCCGCGCAGGATGACGTGGCAGTCGGGGTTCCCGGTCGTCTCGACGGCGGCCGCTCGGCCGTCCGCGGCCAGACCGAAGAAGGTGTGCTCGCTCGACGCCGCGACGCACGCGTCGACGGCCGTCTGGACGTCGCCGTCGGTCGCGTTCTTCATGCCGACCGGCATGGACAGCCCGGACGCGAGCTGCCGGTGCACCTGGCTCTCGACGTTGCGGGCGCCGATCGCGCCCCACGACACGGCGTCGGCGATGTACTGCGGGCTCGTCGGCTCGAGGAACTCCGTGGCCGCGGGGACGCCCGCGTCGAGGACGCCCAGCAGCACCTCGCGCGCGAGCCGGAGCCCGTGGCGCACGTCGTGGGTACCGTCGAGGTGCGGGTCGTTGATGAGGCCCTTCCAGCCGACCGTGGTGCGGGGCTTCTCGAAGTAGACGCGCATGACGACGAGGAGGTCGTCGGCCAGCTCGTGCGCGACGGACGCGAGGCGCCCGGCGTAGTCGAGCGCCGCGACCGGGTCGTGGATGGAGCACGGCCCGACGATCACGAGCAGGCGGTCGTCCTCGCCCGTGAGGACGTCGCGGATCTCCCGGCGCGACTGCGTCACGAGGTCGGAACGCCGCGTCCCGAGCGGCAGCTCGTCGAGCATGTCGCGCGGCGGGACAAGGGCGTCGATCTCCCGGATGCGCAGGTCGCTGGTGCTGGCCTGCAGCTCGGGACGGGTGGGGTCCGCGCTCATGTCGTCGACGGTACTGCCGTCTGCGGCCTCGAGGGTGGTGGTCATGGCGAGTGGCTCCTTGGGTTCTGCGCTCGGCTGTCGGCTGGTCTGTCTTCGTCGCCGTCCAGCCGGGATCCGCTCACCGGCTCGCCCGAGCCGGCCCGTCTGAACGACGAAGGGCCCGGACGCATCGCGTCCAAGGCCCTGTGCTGGCTCCGGGGGTCGTTGGTCAGGCGCAGGCCCGCCAGGCTCCACCCGGAGCCGGCGTAAAGCGCCAATACCAACGGTTGATCACGTCCAGCACGGTAGCACGGGCGTTTCGGCGCCCGCCCGGCCGTCTCAGCCCGTGGCCGCGCGCCCGACGACGCAGCGCACCCCGGGCGCGGTGGCCCGGGGTGCGCTGTGGTCGCGTGGGCGACGGGGGCGGGTCAGAACCCGGACGTCGCGACGAGCCGTCCGACGACCTTGCCGTCGGCGAGACGCTGGATGCCGTCGGGGATGTCGTCGAACGTGATCTCGGTGATCACGGGGTCGAGCTCGCCGGTGGCGAGGACGTCGTAGACGCCCTGCACGTCGTCCTTGGTCCCGCCCACCGACCCGACCAGCGTCACGGCCTTCGTGATGAGATCGCGCGTGTTGATGGTCGACTCGAGCCGACCCATCCCGACCTGCACGACCTTCCCGCCCGGCCGGACGACCGTGATCGCGTCGGCCGTCGTGGTGCCGAACCCGGCGAAGTCGACGATCACGTCGAGCCCGGCGTCGGCGAAGTCGGTGATCGACGTCCGGACGTCCTTCACGCCGGCCGCGCGCGCGTTGTCCCACACCGCCTCGTTGATCTCGGCGACGTAGACCTCGGCGCCTGCGAGCACCGCCATGCGAGCGCCGATCTGGCCGAGGCCGCCGAAGCCGATCACGCCGAGCTTGGTTCCCTTCGTGACGCCGCCGGTCGCCATGACCGCGTGGTGGCTGGTCATCCCCGCGTCGGTGCCCGCCGCACCCTCCGCGAACGACACGGTGTCGGGGATCCGGACCAGGGCGACCTCGTCGACGGCCATCTTCGCCGCGAAGCCGCCGTCGAACGCGTAGCCCGGGGCGCCGGCGTCGGTCGTCGGGCAGACACCGACGCGGTCGCCGACCTTCCAGTTCACAACCCCGTCCCCGACCGCGGCGACGACGCCCGCGACCTCGTGCCCGATGGTGATCGGCTGCTTCGCGAGCAGCGCGAGCCAGCCCTCGTCCTCGAGGAGCCCCACGTCGGAGTGGCACAGCCCGGCGGCCTTCACGTCGATCACCACCTGACCGGGGCCGGCGGCCGGCTCGGGGACCTCGTCCAGGACGAGCGGCTCGTGGGTGTGCGTGAACTGCCAGGCGCGCATGGTGTCTCTCCTCTCACCGGCACGCCGTGGAGATGGCGCGCCGCGCACCACCAGTTTACTGATTCGTGACTCTTTCGGTGGCCGTTCATGGCATGAGATGGGTCACGGCGGCGGGCGTCAGCGGGCGAAGAACTCCACGAACCGGGCCACGATCCGCCCCGGCACGGTCACGTCCGCGCCCTCGACCGACGTCACGACGGCATCCACCTCGGCCGGCGGGTAGTAGCCCTCGTAGCGGTAGGTGCGGATCCGTTCCACGATGCCCGGCACGTCGAGCTCCGGGTGGAACTGCGTCGCGTACACGTTCCGGCCCAGGCGGAACACCTGCACCGGGCACCCCGGGGCGCTCGCCAGGAGCACCGCGCCGGGCGGCAGCGACGCGCACGCCTCCTTGTGCCCGACGAACGCGTCGAACGTCGTCGGGAGGCCACGCAGCAGCGGGTCGGCGCGCCCCTCGTCCGTGAGCGTGACCGGGACCGCGCCGATGGGCTCCGCGTACGTGCCGTCGACGACGCCGCCGAACCGCGTCCCCAGCAGCCCCACCCCGTAGCAGGCGCCGAGGAGCGGGAGGTCCCGGGCCACCACGTCGTCGAGCACCTCGCCCAGCTCCGCCTCGACCCGGCGCTGGACGTCGGACTTCGCGTCCGGCGGGTCGCTCGCGTTGAACGGACCGCCGCCGACGATCAGGCCTGAGTACGCGGCGGGATCGAAACCGGGAAGCGCCTCGGCGAGGGGCCGCTCCTCCAGCCGGACGCGGACCAGCCCGTCCTCCGACAGCCCGCCGTAACGCCGGAACGCGTCGTACTCCGCGTCCGCGACGGCGTCGTCGGTCCGCGTCGCCAGCAGGACGAACGGCCTCATCCGGCGAGCGTAGGCGGACCCGACTCCGGTCGCAGGAGGACTGCGGCGCCCGGCTCGATCCCGTCCTCACCCGGCATCGCGTCGCCGTGCACCTCGACGCTCCACGAGCGGGTCCGCGAGCGGTCGAGGAACCGCGCCTCGTCCTCGGCCACCCCTGACCCCTCGGCCAGGACGACCCCGAGCCAGGCCCGGTAGCTCTGCTCGTCGGCGAACGCCATCTGGGTGACGACGTCGAAGTCGGCGGAGAACCGGCGCTCCGACCGATCGGGGAGATACCTCCGGCTGTAGCGGAGCGGTCGCAGCGGGAAGCTCAGGATGAACGGGGCGTGATGGTTCTCGTAGTAGTCGACGAAGTCGCGACGGTCCAGGCCGTCACGGGCGGTGAGCAGGGCGACGGTCATCAGCACGGAACCACGCTATCCGAGGCGCGGGGCGTCGCGGCCCGCGGGTCGTCGCACCTCCAGGGCCGTGGTTCACACCCGGCGCGGTACCGGCACCCGGTCGAGGTCCCGCGCCACGGTGAGCTCGCCGTCGAACACCTCGCGCGCCTCGCGCTCGAACTCGGCCGGGTCGGGATAGCGCTGCGAGAAGTGCGTGAGCACCAGGCTGCGGACCCCCGACTCCGCCGCGACGGTCGCCGCCTGACGCGCGGTCAGGTGCCCGTAGTGACGGGCCGCGTCGGCGTCGCGGTCGAGGAACGTCGACTCGATGACGAGGAGGTCGACGCCCTCGGCGAGCGCGTACGCGGCGTCGCAGAGCCGGGTGTCCAGGACGAACGCCGCCGACTGCCCTCGTCGCACGGTACTCACGTCCTCGACGCGGACCGTCCGCCCGTCGGCCCCGGCCGCGACGCCGTCGGCGACGAGCCGCCCCACGGCGGGGCCGGCCAGCCCGACGGCGTCGAGCCGCTCGGGGAGCAGGTGGCGCCCGTCGGGTTCGTCGACGCGGTAGCCGAACGCCTCGATCGTGTGGTCGAGCCGGCGGGCGGTGACGGCGAGGGGCGTCCGGGCACCCGGTCCGGGGCCACCGGGCACGAGCCCGTCGTCGCCGAGCGGCTGGAGGTCGAGCTCGACCGCCCGGTGGTAGACGGTCGCGTCGACGAGCCGCTCGACCCACGGCGCCCCGGACGCCGGGAAGCACACCGGGACGACGTGCGGCACCTGGTCGAGGCTGAGCCGCTGGACGACGCCCGGGAGGCCGAGAGCGTGGTCGCCGTGCAGGTGCGTCAGCGCGATCCGGGTGATCGACGACGCCGAGACACCCGCCCGCGTCAGCTGCCGCTGCGTGCCCTCGCCGGGGTCGAACAGGATCCCCGCGTCGTCCCAGCGCAGCAGGTACCCGTTGTGGTTGCGCTCCCGCGTGGGGACCATGCTCGCGGTCCCGAGGACGACGAGCTCACGCGCTGGCACGTCGACAGTCTCGCCTACGCGACCACGCGCAACCCGTGGTCGGTGCTGTTGAGCCGCCGTGCGCCGTCGTCGGCGACCGTGACGATGTCCTCGATCCGGACGCCGAACTCGCCGGCCAGGTAGATCCCGGGCTCGACGGAGAAGCACATCCCCGGAACGAGCGGCTGCGTCTCGCCCTCGACCATGTAGGGCGGCTCGTGGGTGGTGACGCCGATGCCGTGCCCGGTCCGGTGGAGGAACTGCGGCCCGTACCCGGCGTCTTCGATGACGGCTCGCGCTGCCCGGTCGACCTCCTGGCACGCGACGCCCGGCCGGACGGCGTCCACCCCGGCCTGCTGGGCCGCGCGGACGACGTCGTGCACCTCCCGCTGCTTCGCGCTCGGCTCCCCGACGCTCACGGTGCGCGTGGTGTCCGACCCGTACCCGTAGCGGAGGCCGCCGAAGTCGAGGACGACGAGGTCACCGTCCTCGATCACCCGCGGACCGGCCTCGTGGTGCGGGTTCGCGCCGTTCGGCCCCGACCCGACGACGGTGAAGTCCACCTGCTCGTGCCCGAACTGCCGGAGCAGGTCGGCGAGGTCCGCGGCGACCTCGGTCTCGCGTCGTCCTGCGAACCGGACGTGGACGATCTCCTCGTAGGCCCGGTCGGCGGCCGCGCCCGCCGCGGCGAGCCGGACCAGCTCGTCCGGCCCCTTGACGGCGCGCAGCATCGGCAGGCAGTCCGTGAGGGCGCGGTACGACGAGCCGGGCAGCGCGCCCTGCAGCCCGAGGAGGTGCAGCGCCCACGCGGAGTCCGAGACGCCGTAGCGTCGGTCCGGTCGCAGCAGGCCCGACGCCGCCGCGTACGGGTCGCTGCCGTCCGACCAGTCCGCGAACGTCACGGCGGGTGCGCCCGCGGCCGCCTCGGCGTCGCCCCGCTCGAGACGCGGCACGAGCAGCGTCGGCTCGCGGTCCGGGGTGAGCGCGAGGAGCGTCAGCCGCTCCGTGATCGCGGTCGGCTGGTACCCCGTGAGCCAGACGAGGTCCGGCCCGGGCGTGATGAGGACGCCGTCGAGCCCGGCGTCGACCGCCTCCTGCAGCGCGCGCTGCTGGCGGGCGGCGAAGTCGTCGGCGGTGAAAGGCGCGGGTGCGACGTCGTCGGGCATGGTCCCAGCGAACCACCGCAACGCAGCACGCGCCGAGCAAGCGGGTTCCGCGCCGAGCAAGAAGGAAGATCCCGCTTG
The DNA here is from genome assembly GCF_042670205.1 of Luteimicrobium sp. NPDC057192. Taxonomy (NCBI): domain Bacteria; kingdom Bacillati; phylum Actinomycetota; class Actinomycetes; order Micrococcales; genus Luteimicrobium; species Luteimicrobium sp. NPDC057192. Next base: position 32,964 of record NZ_JBHUWD010000009.1, read on the forward strand.
CTCGACGCCGGACCCGCTTGCTCGGCGCCGACGCCGACCGCGCCGACGCCGACCGCACCGACGGCCAGGCCGCCGTCAGGCCGAGGCCCTCTCCCCCAGCCGCGCAGCGACGAGCTCCGCGAGCTGCACAGCGTTGAGCGCCGCACCCTTCCGCAGGTTGTCGTTGGAGACGAACAGCACGAGCCCGCGCCCGTCGGGCACGGACTGGTCACGGCGGATGCGCCCGACGAACGACGGGTCCTGCCCAGCCGCGGCCAGCGGCGTCGGGACGTCGGCGAGCGCGACCCCGGGTGCGCCGTCGAGCAGGTCGCGGGCCTCGCTCGGTGCGAGGGGCCGCGCGAATTCGGCGTGGATCGCGAGCGAGTGCCCCGTGAAGACGGGCACGCGGACGCAGGTCCCGGCGACGGGCAGGTCGGGCAGGTCGAGGATCTTGCGGGACTCGTTGCGGAGCTTCTTCTCCTCGTCGGTCTCGCCCTCCCCGTCGTCGACGATCGACCCGGCGAGCGGGATGACGTCGAACGCGATGGGCGCGACGAACTTCTCCGGCGCGGGCAGCGTGACCGCGGACCCGTCGTGGACGAGCCCGACGAGGTCCTGGCCCTCGGCGGCGGCGAGCTGCGAGCGCAGCTCCTCGACGGCGGCGAGCCCGCCGCCCGAGACGGCCTGGTAGGTCGAGATCACGAGCCGCTCGAGCCCGGCGGCGTCGGCCAAGGGCTTGAGCACGGGCATCGCGGCCATCGTCGTGCAGTTCGGGTTCGCGACGATGCCCTTGCGGGCCTCGCCGAGCGCGCCCGGGTTGACCTCGGACACGACGAGCGGCACGTCGGGGTCCATGCGCCACGCGGACGAGTTGTCGATGACGACGGCCCCCGCCTCGGCGAACCGCGGCGCGTGCTCCTTCGAGGTGCCGCCGCCCGCGGAGAAGATCGCGATGTCGATGCCGCGCAGGTCCTCGGTGGCGGTGTCGGGCGTCGACTCGACGACGACGTCCTCGCCCTTCCAGGGCAGCGTCGTGCCGGCGGAGCGCGGGGACGCGAAGTAGCGGATCTTCGCGACGGGGAAGTCGCGCTCGTCGAGCAGGCGGCGCAGCACGCCGCCCACCTGTCCGGTCGCGCCGACGACGGCGACGGTCAGGCCGTCTGCGAGGTTCGGGTTGCTCATGGTCGCGGCTCCCTTCAGCGCCCGGTGCCGCCGTACACGACGGCCTCGGAGGTGGACGCGTCCAGGTCGAACGCGGAGTGGACGGCGCGGACGGCGTCGTCGAGGTCGTCGGCGCGCGTGACGACGGAGATGCGGATCTCGGACGTCGAGATCATCTCGATGTTGATACCCGTGTCGCGCAGCGCCCCGAACAGCTTCGCGGAGACGCCGGGGTGCGACTTCATGCCGGCGCCGACGAGCGACAGCTTGCCGATCTGGTCGTCGTACTGGAGCGAGTCGAACCCGATCTCGGCCTGGATGGCGGTGAGCGCCGTCATCGCGACGGTCCCGTCGCCCTCGGGCAGCGTGAACGAGATGTCCGTGAGGCCGGTGCGGGCGACGGACACGTTCTGGACGATCATGTCGATGTTCGCGCCGGACCCGGCGACGACCTCGAAGATGCGGGCCGCGGTGCCGGGCACGTCGGGCACGCCGACGACGGTGATCTTGGCCTCTGAACGGTCGTGCGCGACGCCGGAGATGATCGGGGCTTCCATGGCGAGCTCCTCGGGGACGAGGTCGGAGGGTGCCCTCAGGGCACGAGCGGAGGGTGCGGCGAACGTGGTGGAGGTAGCGGCGGGCACGACGCCGTACGCGTTGGCGCTGACGAACGTGCCCTCCTTCGCGGAGAACGACGACCGGACGTGGATCGGCACGCCGTACCGGCGGCCGTACTCGACGCTGCGCAGCGCGAGCACCTTGGCGCCCGACGCCGCCATCTCGAGCATCTCCTCGTACGTGATGCGGTCGATCTTCCGGGCGCTCGGGACGATGCGCGGGTCGGCGGTGAACACGCCGTCGACGTCGGTGTAGATCTCGCAGACGTCGGCGTCGAGGCCGGCCGCGAGCGCCACCGCGGTGGTGTCGGAGCCGCCGCGGCCGAGCGTCGTGACGTCGTTCGTCGACTCTGTGACGCCCTGGAACCCGGCCACGATGGCGACCTGGCCGCGCTCGACGGTCTCCCGGATGCGGTGCGGGACGACGTCGACGATCCGTGCCTTGCCGTGCACGGCGTCGGTGATGACGCCGGCCTGCTGGCCGGTGAACGACTTGGCCCGGACCCCGAGGTTGTTGATCGCCATCGCGAGGAGGGACATCGAGATCCGCTCGCCGGCGGTCAGGAGGATGTCGAGCTCGCGCTGCGGGGGAAGGGGGGTGACCTGCTGGGCGAGGTCGAGGAGCTCGTCCGTCGTGTCGCCCATCGCCGAGACCACGACGACCACGTCGTTCCCGGCCCTCCGGGTCGCCGCGATGCGCTTCGCGACCCGCTTGATTCCTTCGGCGTCCGCCACGGACGAACCGCCGTACTTCTGCACGACAAGTGCCACTGTCTGCTCCAATGTCGCCGGCCTCCGTCTCTTTCAACGGCCCGCCGGGGCGTGTGATGCGTCGCCAGTCTAACGGGCGCCGTCGAGAGCCGACCGGATGTCCGCCCACGGGATCCCCGCCCACCCGGCACGGGGTCCCCGCCCGTCCGCGAGGGCGGACGGGCGAAGACCGCGTGCTCGGCAGCAGTGCAACGACCCCGCGGTCAGCCGTGGAGCACGTCCCAGCCCAGCTTGCAGATCAGCGTCCCCACGACGACGACGAACACCACGCGCACGAACGCGCTCCCCTTGGCGACGGCGGTCCGCGCCCCCAGGTACCCGCCGCACAGGTTGGCGACACCGACCATGAGGCCGAGCCCCCACACGACGGCCCCGTAGGGCACGAAGAACAGCAGCGCCCCGAGGTTGGTCGCGAAGTTGACGATCTTCGCGATCGCGGACGCCGGGAGGAACGCGTACCCGAGCACGCTCACGCACGCGAGGACGAGGAAGGTGCCGGTCCCGGGGCCGAGGAGCCCGTCGTAGGCGCCGATCACCAGGCCGATCCCGGCGGCCGCCCAGTGGTGCCCGTTGCCCGACCAGCGCAGCTCGGTGTGGGTGCCGAGGCGCGGCCGCGCGAGCGTGTAGGCGAGCACGCCGACGAGCACGACGAGGATCACGGGCTTGAACGCCGAGGCGGGGATGTGCGAGGCGAGCGCCGCGCCGCCGAACGCCCCGACGAGCGCGGTCGCGGCCATCGGACCGGCGGTGCGCAGGTCCGGGCCGACGCGGCGGTAGTACGTGGCCGCGGACACCGAGGTCCCCATGATCGCGGCGAGCTTGTTGGTCGCGAGCGCCTGGACGGGGCTCATGCCCGGCACGAGGAGCAGCACCGGGAGCTGCACGAGCCCGCCGCCCCCGACCACGGCGTCGACCCAGCCGGCGACGAACCCGCCGACGACGACCAGCACGATCGTCCAGGTGTCGAGGTCGAGCCCTCCGACGCTCACGACGCCGCGCCCGCCCAGAACTCCGACCAGACCTGGGCGGTCGCGGCCGGCTGGTCGTTCTGGGGGCTGTGCCCGGCGCCTGGCACGACCGTGTAGCGCGCCCCCAGTCGCTCCGCCATCTCGCGCTGCCAGGCGATCGGCCACGCGTCGTCCGCGTCGCCGTGGACGACGTGCACCGGGAGCGCGTGGGCGCGTGCGACGGCCGCGAGCTCGTCGGTGGCGTCAGGCACGAGCTGCAGCGTGACGGCGCTGGCCTCGAGGCCCTCGAGGTGGGCGTCGGCGAGGCGGCGCGTCTCGAACCGCTGGGCGGGCGTGAGGTCGACGAGCGGCCCGTGCACCGCCGCGCGCGCCAGCCCGACGCTCTCCCGGACCGAGCCGACGACGTCGTCCACCGAGACCGCGCGGCCGTCGGGCCCGAGCGCCCAGCCGTGAGGTCCCGAGCAGAACATGGTGTACGAGGCGAACGGCGAGGGGTCGACGAGCACCGCGGCCCGCGTGAGGATCCCGCCGTAGCTGTGCCCGAGCAGGTGGAGCGGCAGGCCGGGGGCGAGTCGCTCACGGAGCAGCCCGGCGACGTCGAGCACGTCGCGCGCCTCCCGCTCGACCGCGTACGCGTCGCTGCCGGCGGGCATGACCGAGTCCGGCTGGCCCCGGCGCGAGTAGGCGAGCACGAGCCAGCCGGCGTCGGCGAGCGGGCGCAGGACGGGCAGGAAGTCCTCCTTCGACCCGGTGAACCCCGGGACGAGGAGGGCGGCCCCGCGCACCTGACCGGCGGGCGCGGCGACCAGCGCGGTCAGCCGCCCGGCGGGCACGTCCAGCCCGACGACCTCGACCCCGTCCGGGACCTCGCGGTCCCCGTAGGGCGCGACCCGGGGCACGTCGGGGAGCGCGGGGGCTGCGGAGCCGAGGAGGGAGTCGTCAAGAGCCACGGCACGAAGCCTAGGCAACGTTGTCGGCCGGCATCGACGCCGGCCGCAGGACGATCCGTTCCGACCCTGCACCGAACCTCCACGGCGTGCCGTTCTCGGGGAGCTCTCACGGGCGGTAGGTTCCCGCCATGTCACGCGCCGCAGCGTCGCCCCCGGGTCCACCGACCACCCGTCCCGCTCTTCCCCCGGGCATCGCCGACGGCGCCGCGTCCGACGGCATCGTCGCCGTCGGCCTCCGGCGCGGGTTCGGGTCGGTCCGGGCCGTGGACTCGGTCAGCTTCCAGGCGCGCCCCGGCCGCGTGACCGCGCTCGTCGGCCCGAACGGCGCCGGCAAGACGACCCTCCTCCTCATGCTCGCGGGGCTCCTCGTCCCGGACGCGGGGACGCTCACCGTCGCGGGCCACGACCCCGTGGCCGAGAACGTGCAGGCGCGGGGGCGCACCGGCTGGATGCCCGACACGTTCGGCACCTGGGACTCGCTCACCGCACGCGAGGTGCTGACGACGGTCGGCGCGGCGTACTTCCTCCCGCCGGCACGATCGCGTGCACGCGCCGACGAGCTGCTGCGGCTCGTCCACCTCGACGACCTCGCCGACGCCCCGGCGCGTGTCCTCTCGCGCGGGCAGAAGCAGCGCCTCGGCCTCGCCCGCGCGCTCGTGCACGACCCGCAGGTCCTCCTCCTCGACGAGCCCGCCTCGGGGCTCGACCCGCGGTCGCGCGTCGACCTGCGCATCCTGCTCCGCCGGCTCGCGTCGGAGGGGCGCACCGTCCTCGTCTCGAGCCACGTGCTCACCGAGCTCGACGAGCTCGCCGACGACGCCGTCTTCCTCTCGCGCGGCCGCACCGTCCGCGAGGCGTCGCTCGCCGCCGCGACGGGCGAGCGCCGGACGTGGCGGCTCCGTGCCCTCGACCCCGTCGTCCTCACCTCCTGGCTCGAGGACACCGGGGTCACGTATCGCCGCGGGGCCGACGACGGTCCCGAGCCCGGGCTCTCCGCCGCCCCCGACGACGGCTCGGTCCGCGTCGACCTGGACGACGACGAGTCGGCCGCCGAGCTCCTGCGCTCCGCGGTCCTCGCGGGCGTCCCGCTGGTGTCCGTCTCCCCCGCGAACGGGGCCCTGGAGCAGGTCTACCTGTCCCTCGAGGAGGAACGTCGATGAGCCACGTCGTCGAGGTCACGCCGGAGCCCGGCGCGACGCCGGGCGCCCCCGAGCACCACCGGCCGCCCCGACCGGGTGGCACCTGGACGCTGCGCCGCCACGGCGTCCGCACCGTCGTCGAGCTCGAGCTGCGCCAGCGCGTCCGGTCGACGCGCTGGCGGGTCGCGCTCGGGGCCTGGTTCGTCGTGTGCGTCCTCGTCACGTGGCTGACGTTCCGCACCTCCGCGCAGCTCGTCGGCCCGGACTACGCGGGGTACTCGGCGGACGGCACCGACGCCTTCTCGTCCGAGCTCGAGATGACGTTCCACGTGCCGCGCGGGCCGCTGATCTTCGGCCTGATCGTGTTCTTCGTCATGCTCGCCGGGTTCCTCGTCGCGCCGACGCTCAGTGCGGGCGCGATCAACGGCGACCGGGACGCCGGCACCCTCGCGACGCTCCAGGTCACGCTCCTCAGCCCGGCGGAGATCGCGGTCGGCAAGCTGCTCGCCGGCTGGACGGCGGCCGTCGCGTTCCTCGTCGTGGCGCTGCCGTTCGTGGTGGTCTCGCTCGCGGCGGGCGGGGTGCGGGTGGTCTCGCTCGCCGTCACGCTCGTCCTGCTCGTCGTGCTGCTCGGGGTCGTGTGCGCGATCGGGCTCGGCTTCTCCGCGCTCGTGTCCCGCACGACGGCGTCCGCGCTCCTCACCTACCTGACCGTGCTGGCGCTCACCGTCGGCACCGTGGTCCTGTTCGGGCTGACGTTCCCGCTGATCACCCAGACCGACGAGGTGCGGGTGAACGACTACACGGCGGACGCGTCCTGCACCTGGTCGACCCAGTCCGAGACCCGGTCGCACACCGAGCGGACCTGGTGGCTGCTGGCGGCCAACCCGTTCGTCGTCGTCGCGGACGCGGCGCCGTCGGCGCCCGGGGCGGCCCGGTACGGCGTGCCCGACCCGCTGCAGGCGATCCGGAGCGGGGTCCGCGAAGCCCGCAGCGGGCCCGCCGACCGCGAGGACTGGTGCGGCGACGGCGCGGACGCCGGGGTGCAGCCCGGGTCCACCGCCCCCGTCTGGCCGTGGGGCCTCGGCGCGGACCTGCTGCTCGGCGCCGGCGCGGTCTGGCTCACCGTGCGCCGGCTGCGGATCCCGCAGGGCGCGCTCCCCCGCGGGACGCGCGTGGCCTGAGCGTTCGCCGGGGACCGGGTGCGACCCGACCGCTACGGCTGGAGGGCGTCGTACTCGGCCTCGGCGGCGACGTCGTCGTCCACGTCGAGGCGCAGGTGCGCGAGGAGGAGCTGGAGCATCCGCAGCGCGGACGACGCGCGCTCGCCCCAGCTCGACAGGTAGGAGAACTGCCACCACCACAGGGCCTCGACGCGGTCGCCCGCGTCGTCGTGGGCGATGCCCTGGGTGAGGGCGTCGGCGACCGTCGCAAGGTCCGCCGACAGCGACGCCTGCCCGGTCTCGGGCCCGAGCACGGGGTCGACGACCTCGACGTAGCCGTCGAGCCCGTCGAGGACGCGCGCCAGCCCGATCCGCAGCGGGTCGAGATCGAGGTCGGGGCCGGTGTCCGGCTCGAAGCGCTCCGACGGCACGACGTCCACCATCGCGCCGAGCCGCGCGCCGCACGCGAGCAGGTCGGACGTGGCGAGCAGGAGCAGCGGGATGGCCGCGTCGACCGCTCGGCCCGACGCCACCTCGGCGACCGTCGCGACGAACGCGCGGGCGTGCCGGCTCGTCGAGGCCGCGACCTCGGCGAGCTCCTCGGGCGCCATCGTGGGCGTCACGTCAGGCACCGATCACCCTCCTGCCCTCGAACGCACGGCCGAGCGTGACCTCGTCCGCGTACTCCAAGTCTCCGCCCACCGGGAGGCCGGACGCGAGGCGAGTGACTCGGACCCCCATGGGCGTCAGGAGCCGCGCCAGGTAGGTGGCGGTGGCCTCGCCCTCGACGTTCGGGTCGGTCGCGAGGATGACCTCGGTGACCGTGCCGTCGGCGAGGCGCGTGAGCAGCTCCTTGATCCGCAGGTCGTCCGGCCCGACGTTCTCGATGGGGTTGATGGCCCCGCCGAGCACGTGGTAGCGCCCGCGGAACTCGCGCGTGCGCTCGATCGCGACGACGTCCTTGGGCTCCTCGACCACGCAGATGACGCTCGGGTTGCGCCGCGGGTCGCGGCAGATCTTGCACTGCACGTCCTCGGCGACGTTGCCGCAGCTCTCGCAGAAACGGACCTTCTCCTTGACCTGCGTGAGGGCGTCCGTGAGCCGGCGGACGTCCGCCGGGTCGGAGGCAAGCAGGTGGAACGCGATGCGCTGCGCGCTCTTGGGCCCGACGCCGGGCAGCCGGCCGAGCTCGTCGATCAGGTCCTGGACCGCGCCTTCGTACACCCCGCAAGCCTATGCGCCGCCGCCCACCCGCGAGGTCCGGCCACGCGCCCGCACGTGTCAGAAGCTCACGGCACCAAGGTGCCGTGAGCTTCTGACAGCTCGAGGGGCGGCGCCGTCGGGCTAGCGGTGCCCGAAGGTGATCGTCACGAACCGCGGGCGGTTGTTGTTCGCGTCCGCGAGCAGGTCGTCACCGACCTGCGAGTTCACGTTGTACGAGACGACCAGCTCGCCCGGACGGCTGATGTCCGGGTGGGCCGCCACGTTGTAGGGCGCGTAGATGTGCCCCACGCCCTCGGGCGCGGTGTACACCGCGGTGCGGTTCACGAACGGCCCGGTGGGCGAGTCCGACGTCGCGACGTAGATCTGGTGGTCCGTGAAGATCCCCGTCGCGGTGGTCGTGAGGACGAACTGTCCGTCCATCGGGGTGACGCTGTACGACGCGCCGACGTCGTCGCCGATGGGCGCCGCCGCCGACTCGTCGGTCGACCAGCCGGTGCCGTCGAAGAACTGCCAGCTCATCTCGGCCAGGTGCCCGACGCGCGCTCGCGCCACGTACATGACGCCGGCGTTCTGCCCGTAGACGTAGATGTGTCCGCCGCAGCGCACGAGCTCGTTGCCCCACTCGACGCCGCCCGGCGTGCCGTAGGTGGGCGTGATCTTCTCGACGTGGAGGTCCTTCGTGGACAGCGTCGCGATGTCCATGCCGAGCCAGCCGAAGTTCCAGGGCGGCGGTCCGTCCGTCGTGCCGGTCCGGCCCTCGAAGAGCAGCAGCTTGCCGCCGTCGACGATGCCGTCGCTGTTCCAGTACCAAGGGTCGCCCGTGCTCCCGGGTGGGGAGACGAGCGACTCGGGCGCGTCCTGGGTGCCGCCCGTGATGGTCGTGTCGGGCAGCCCGTCACGGCCGCCGAGCACCGCGGAGCCGTGGATGAAGCCCGGCTGGGTCATGCTCTCGTCCGGGTTCACGGGTCCGAGGAACGTGTCGTTCATGAGCCACACGACGCCCTTGCCGGGCACCGTCGTCGAGTAGACCCCGTCCGACGCCGCCCAGCCGCCCTGGTCGGCCCAGCCCCCTCCGCTGTTGCCGAAGTCGCGGAAGGCCTGCGTGAACTGCGTGTTCGCGGTCGCGCCGGTCGGGACGAGGGCGCCGTGGTGGGCACCGGCGCCGCACTGGCCGAGGCTGCCGGTGCCGGCCGGTGGCGCGCCGTCGGATCCGGCGGTGGCGGCCTGGGCGGGCGCCACCGCGAGGCTGAGGACGCCGATCGTGGCCGCGGCCAGGATCGGCGCGGCAAGGGTTCGAGCCAACGTTCTTCGTGCCATGAGAGTCCTCTCGTGGATGGCCGCGTCGTCGATGACGCGGCGGACAGGGTGCCAACGTCAACGTTGTCACTCGATTCATCCAACTACGTGAGGAACTGGATCACAAGAGGAGCCGCGCGGCCGGCGGCCTCGCGAGCGACGAAGGTTCGGCGCGCCCGCCGAGTTAGGGGTGGTCGGCCACGAGCTCGACCTCGAACCCGTCACCGTCCTCGAGGTACGCGGCGTAGTGGTCAGGACCGCCCGCGTGCGGGTACCGGTCGGCGAAGAGCTGCCGCCACCCGTGCCCGACGGCGTCCCTCGCCAGGGCGTCCACGTCGCCGGGTGTGCCAGCCCAGAAGGCGAGGTGGTTGACGCCGGGGCGGACCCGGTCGTGCGGGACGGGCCGCACGTCGGGCCCGGACTCGAGCACGAGGTAGGTCGAGCCGAGGTCCCAGCGCGACCCGTCGGTCCACGTCGAGGTGCGCTCGTAGCCGAGGCGGCCGAGCAGCCAGCCCCACGACCGGTCCGCGCGGGCGTGGTCGGGCACCCAGACCTCCACGTGGTGAAGACCTCGGGGCGGCGCCGGCGTCGCAGGGCGCACCTCGTCGTCCGGCATGGTCACTCGCGCTGGTCGACGATCTCGTCGATCACGGTCCCGCCGAGGAGCTGCGCGACGAGCGCCGGACCCACGAGGTTCAGCGGCGCAGCGCCGCCCGGGCCGGCGTTGCCCGGTCCACCCGGTCCGCGTCCGCCCTGCGAGCGGGGGCTCGGTGTGGCGTCGTCGTCCCAGGGCGGGGCGTCGTCGTCGGGGGCCGCTGCTGGGCGAGCCGCCGCCGGCACAGGGGCGTGGGCGCGAGGGGCGGCCGCGGCCGCGCGTGCGGCCGCCGCCCCGGTCAGCACGGGCGCGGGCGCCGACACGGGGGCGGCGGGCGTAGGCGCCGCCGTCCTCGCGGGCGGCGCTGCCGAGGACGCGGACGCGGTCACCGTCGCGGGCCGCGCGGAAGCCGCCGATGTGGTGGCCGCGGGTCGTGCGCCCGGACCCGCTCCCCCGCCGGAGGGTCGGGGAGCCCACGACCCACCGTCGTCCGGGAAGGGGCCGTCGTCCGGCGGCTCGGCGACCGGGATGCCGTCGTAGGACGCCGGCTCGTCGGCAGCCTGGGGCGCGCTCGGCTCGGCAGGTGCGGACGGGCGAGCCCCGGACTGCGTCGCGGGAGCGGACGCACGGGCGTCCGTCACGGGCCGGTCCGCGGCGGGACGGTCCGTCGCGCCCCCCGGTGCGGGGACCTCGTCACGCTGCCCGGGCGACGCCGACGAGGCGGCGGTCGGTCCGTCGGCGGGCGTCGCGGGCTGCGCGGCGGCGCCCGGCGCACTCACCGTCGCCGGCGCTGCGCCGGCGCTCGCGGAGGTGGCGGGGACGTCGGTCGCGCCCGGCGCGCTGCGGGGGGTCCCTGCGAGCCACGCGGCGTCCGCCGCCGACGCGTGGTCGGGCCGGGCCGCCGGCTGCTCGGCCGCGGCGCGACGAGCGGGCACGTCGGGCGCGCCGTCCTCGGCGGTGCCCGGCCGGTCGTCGGCCGCGCTGTCGCCACTCGGCTCGCCGGCGTCCGCGGCGTGGGCACCGGGGGTGTCGGTGTCCGCGGGGCCGGCGGAGGGTGCGCTCGGAGCGGGGCCTCGGTGGCCGGGGGCGTCGGCGCCGCCGTCGTCGTCCTGGGGCGCCTGACGGTGCTCGGCGCGCGGCCGGGCGACCGGCGCCGGGGTACCACCCACGACCGCGCTGACCTTCACCGGGAAGCCGAGAGTCTCGTAGACCGCCTTCTCGACCGCCTCGGCCTTGCCGCTCTGGAGCGCGCGCTGCAGGCCCGGGGAACTGAACGACAGCGTGAGCACGTTGCCCTCGAGCGACGCGACGGTGGCGTTGGGGGCGACGAGGCTCCACGCGCTCCGGCTGGACCGGGCCAGCGTCGCGAGGACCTCGTCCCAGCGCCGTCGGATCAGCTCGCTCTCGACGTGCGCGACGTTCGACCCGCCCACGGGCGCAGCGGCTGCGACGGCCGGATCGGCGGGCACCACGGGCGCGGGCTCCGGGGCGGTGGCGCCGGCGTCCGAGCCGTCCTCACCGGCCGGCTCGGTCTCGGTCGAGGGCGGGTCCGCCGGTGCGCCCTCGCCTTCTCCCTGCGGATGATCGGACGACGCGTCGTCCGCAGCCGAGGCGGGCTCGTCGTCCGCCACGGACCCCGAGCCGGACTCGGGCTCGGGCTCGGGCGCAGAGGGCGCCGGCACCACGGGCTCAGCGGCGGCCGCAGGCGCCGGACGCTCCGCGGGAGCGGGACGCTCCGCGGGCGCTGGAACCTCGACGGGCCGGAGGGCACGCGACGCCGGGACGTCCCCGGCAGGGAGCGCAGCCGGCAAGGACCCGCCACCGCTGCCGACCCAGCCCCGCTCCAACCGGTCGAGCCGCGCGCCGAACCCGGCGGCGCCGTCGTCGGCACCGGGGAGCAGGAGGCGCGCGCACAGCAGCTCGAGGTGGAGGCGGGGCGAGGTCGCGCCGGTCATCTCGGTGAGCGCGGCGTTCGCGAGGTCCGCTGCCCGGGACAGCTCGCCGAGGCCGAGCGCGGTCGACTGGGCGCGCATGCGGTCGAGCTGGTCGCTCGGCAGGTCGCCGAGCGCGGCGACCGCCTCGCCGTCCGCGACGACGAGCACGATGAGGTCGCGCAGGCGCTCGAGGACGTCCTCCACGAAGCGCCGCGGCTCGTGCCCCGACTCGATGACCCGCTCGACGACCCGGAACATGCTCGCGCCGTCGCGGGCCGCGAGCGCCCCGACGACGTCGTCGAGCAGGGTCGCGTGCGTGTAGCCGAGGAGGGCCACGGCCTGCTCGTAGTCGAGGACGCGGCGCCGCTGCCCGGACTCGCCGGACCCGGGGGCCTCGTCGGCGCCCGCGATGAGCTGGTCGAGCACGGAGAGCGTGTCGCGGACGGACCCGCCCCCGGCCCGCACGACGAGCGGCAGCACGCCCGACCCGACCTCGACTCCCTCGGCACGGCACAGCTCGTCCAGGTACGGGATCAGGACGTCCGGCGGCACGAGGCGGAACGGGTAGTGGTGGGTGCGCGAGCGGATCGTCCCGATGACCTTGTCGGGCTCCGTCGTCGCGAAGATGAAACGGACGTGCTCGGGCGGCTCCTCGACGATCTTCAGGAGCGCGTTGAACCCCGCGGACGAGACCATGTGGGCCTCGTCGATGATGAACACCTTGTAGCGGTCCCGGCTGGGCGCGAAGGTCGCGCGCTCGCGGAGCTCACGGGCGTCGTCGACGCCACCGTGGCTCGCGGCGTCGATCTCGACGACGTCGAGGCTGCCGGAGCCGCCGCGCGCGAGGTCGACGCACGACGGGCACTCCCCGCACGGGGTGTCGATCGGGTGCTCGGGGGTGTTCGCGTGGCAGTTGAGCGTGCGCGCGAGGATGCGCGCGGACGTCGTCTTGCCGCAGCCGCGAGGCCCGGAGAAGAGGTACGCATGGTTGACGCGGCCGGTGCGGAGCGCCTGCATGAGGGGCCCCGTGACGTGCTCCTGACCGATGACCTCGGCGAAGGTCTCCGGGCGGTAGCGGCGGTAGAGGGCTGTGCTCACCCCGGCAACTGTAGACGCCGCCCCTGACGCTCCGGGAGTCGTCCACCGCACGGCCTCGGGCACGATCTCACCCGGCTCCGGTCCCCCGCGACGGAGCCGCCGGGCATACCGTTCCGCCATGGCGAAGGAGCAGCAGAAGCAGAAGAAGGGCAAGCGGCCGGCCCGCCTGCCCGACGACGTGTACGAGGCCGAGCTGTTCCGTCTCCAGGCGGAGCTGGTCAAGCTCCAGCAGTGGGTCCGCGCGACGGGGGCGCGCGTCGTCGTCGTGTTCGAGGGGCGCGACGCGGCCGGCAAGGGCGGCACGATCAAGCGCATCACCGAGTACCTCAGCCCGCGCGTCGCGCGGATCGCGGCCCTGCCCGTGCCGACCGAGCGCGAGAAGTCGCAGTGGTACTTCCAGCGCTACGTCGCGCACCTGCCCGCCGCGGGCGAGATCGTCCTGTTCGACCGGTCCTGGTACAACCGGGCCGGCGTCGAGAAGGTCATGGGCTACTGCACGCCGCAGGAGCACGCCCGGTTCCTGCGCCAGACGCCGATCTTCGAGCAGATGCTCATCGACGACGGCATCCTGCTGCGCAAGTACTGGTTCTCCGTGTCCGACGCCGAGCAGCTCAAGCGGTTCCGGTCGCGCCTGACCGACCCCGTGCGCCGGTGGAAGCTGAGCCCCACGGACCTCGAGTCGATCAACCGCTGGGAGGACTACTCGCGAGCGAAGGACGAGATGTTCGTCCACACGGACCTGGCCGCGAGCCCGTGGTTCGTCGTCGAGTCGGACGTCAAGAAGCACGCACGGATCAACATGATCTCGCACCTGCTGTCGACGATCCCGTACGAGGACGTGGCCGCCGGGGAGGAGATCTCGCTGCCCGACCGGCCGGCGGCGTCGCGCGGCTACGAGCGTCCGCCGCGCGAGCTCAACACCTACGTGCCCGACTCCGCGCTCTCGCTCCTCGGGGACCCCGAGCGCTCGCTCTGAGCCGTCCGGGCCGCGGCGGGAACCGGGGAAAGTAAGGACCCCCCGCACACCCGCCAGAGCCCGCCTGCCCTTGCTACCTTCCGGTCCTGGGGGAGTTCAGCAGGATGACGCCGCACGAGGGGTCTGCGTCCAGGGTACCGGACGACGAGCCCCCTCCGGGACCGCCCTGCGCCCGGCCCGGGGCGCCGCGGGGCCCGGTTTCGGTGGGACCCGGTCCGTCCGGTATCCTCGTGAGGCCGCAGTGCGTGCCGGGCTCGCCCGACGACGCAGCGCGGCGAGGAGGATTCGCCTAGTGGCCTATGGCGCACGCTTGGAAAGCGTGTTGGGTTAACAGCCCTCGGGGGTTCGAATCCCCCATCCTCCGCAGTGTGATGACGCGGGACATCGTTGATCGATGTCCCGCGTCATTTTTTTTGCGCGAGTGCCCCGGCAGGACGGGCTCGACAGGCGTCCTCCTCGTGCTTGGGACGGCCGCCGTCCTGCGTTTGCGCCACGCACCGGTCGCCGACGGCCAGACGCACGACGTCGAACCCGCCGGCCTGGCCGCGGTGCCGACAGGGCTCTTCGCGCCGACGCGGGCGGGTGTCTTGCCGCAAGGCTGAACACCTGTATAGCCTGTTGAACATGCGTTCAGCACCGCCGGACGACGACCTCACCGCCCGCGCGCGGATCCGCGACGCCGCGATCGCGCGGTTCGCTGCCGACGGGTTCCGCGTCGGCGTGCGCACGATCGCCGCCGACGCCGACGTGAGCCCCGGGCTCGTCATCCACCACTTCCGGTCCAAGGAGGGCCTGCGGCGCGCGTGCGACGAGCACGTGCTCGAGCAGATCCACGAGGCCCGTGCCGAGGCCCTCCTCGCCGCCGACCCGGCGCCGTCGATCCTCCGGCTCGCCGCCGACGAGCACTACGCGTGGCTCGCCACCTACCTGCTGCGCTCGCTCCAGGCCGGTGGCGACCTCGCGCGCCGGTTCGTCGCGGACCTCGTCACCGAGACGCGCGACAACCTCGAGGAGGGCGTCGCGTCGGGGAGCGTGCGCCCCTCCCGCGACCCGGACGCCCGCGCCGAGCAGCTCACGATGATGAGCCTCGGCTACCTGCTGCTCGCGTACGCACTCGAGCCCGAGTCCCCCACCGACCTCGCGTCCTGGGTCGTCGGCCTGTCCGCGCGCGGCACGCTGCCCGGGCTCGAGGTCTTCACCGAGGGCCTCTTCACCGACCGCCGCTTCCTGGACGCCTTCCTCGCGCAGGACACCACCCACCCCACGCCCGCCCGCACCACCCAGGAGGATCGATGAACACGCCGCCGGTCGAGGTGCACGACCTGCACAAGAGCTTCGGTACGGTCCACGCGCTCGACGGCCTGGACCTCCGGGTCGAGCCCGGCCAGGTCGCCGGGTTCCTCGGGCCCAACGGCGCGGGCAAGTCGACGACGATCCGCGTCCTGCTCGGGCTCCTGCACGCCGACTCGGGCACCGCCCGGCTGTTCGGCAAGGACCCGTGGACGGACGGCGTCGGGCTGCACGAGCGCCTCGCCTACGTGCCCGGCGACGTCACGCTGTGGCCGCAGCTCACGGGCGGCGAGACCATCGACCTCCTGCTGCGCCTGCGCGGCGTGCGGCCCGACCCGGCCCGCAAGGCCCGCATGCTGCACCGGTTCGAGCTCGACCCGACCAAGCGCACGCGCACGTACTCCAAGGGCAACCGGCAGAAGGTCGCGCTCGTCGCCGCGTTCTGCGCCGACGTCGAGCTGCTCGTGCTCGACGAGCCGACGTCGGGGCTCGACCCGCTCATGCAGGCCGTGTTCCAGGACTCGGTCCGCGAGGCCACGGAGGCCGGCACGAGCGTGCTGCTCTCGAGCCACGTGCTCGCCGAGGTCGAGGCGCTGTGCGACACCGTGACGATCATCCGGGCCGGCCGCACCATGCAGACGGGGACGCTCGCCGAGCTCCGGCACCTCACGCGGTCCGCCGTGAGCGCGCGCGTCGACGACCCGGCCGCGGCCCGCGACGCGCTCGCCCGCATCGACGGCGTCCACGACGTCACGGTGCCCGACCCCTCCGGCAGCACGGTCATCTTCCACCTCGACGACACCGCCACCCCGGACGCCACCCGGGCCCTCGGCGAGCTGGGGGCGCACGGCCTGACGGTCTCGCCGCCGTCGCTCGAGGAGCTGTTCCTGCGGCAGTACGGCGACGAGCTCGAGCTCCTCGAGGACGACGGCCCTTCCGACTCCGTGGGCGCCGCGAGGCGCGGCTCCGCGCGCAAGGCCCCGGCGGTCGAGCGATGACGACGACGACCGCCCCCGCCACCCCCGCGCCCTCGCGGGCCGGGTCGAGCGTCTGGCCCGGGCGCCCTCTCGCGGGGACGGGCCTCCTGCTGCGGCTGGCCCTGCGCCGGGACCGCGTCGTCCTGCCCGTGACCGTCGTGGTGCTCGTCGCGACGTTCGCCGTCACGCTCGCCTCGGTGAGCACCGCGTACGGCACGCAGGCCGA
This sequence comes from Luteimicrobium sp. NPDC057192, assembly GCF_042670205.1. Classification (NCBI taxonomy): domain Bacteria; kingdom Bacillati; phylum Actinomycetota; class Actinomycetes; order Micrococcales; genus Luteimicrobium; species Luteimicrobium sp. NPDC057192. The sequence continues at coordinate 49,328 of NZ_JBHUWD010000009.1, forward strand.
CCGCGACTCCGCCGCCGCGACCCTCGGCACCAACGCGGCGTTCCGGGTGCTCCTGGGGCCGCTCGAGAACACCCAGTCCGTCGCGAGCGTCGGACAGTGGCGCATCGGGCTGTTCATGCTCGTGGTCGTGGGAGTCCTGACCGCGATGACCGTGGTCCGCCACACGCGCAAGGAGGAGGAGGCCGAGCGCCTCGAGCTCGTGCGCGCCGCGCCCGTGGGCGCGCTCGCCCCGCTCGCCGCCGGCACGATCGTCGCGACGATCCTCAGCGTCGTCACCGCCCTCGGCATGGCGGGCTCGCTGGCGGCGGTGGCCGAGGCGCCCGGCGACGGCGCCGGCGCGGTCGCGGTCGGGGTCCAGTACCTCGCGATCGGCCTCGCCGGTGCGGGGCTCGGCGCAGTCGGCGCGCAGGTCGCCACGGTCTCACGGACCGCGACGACGATCGCCGTGCTCGTGCTCGTCGCGGGCTACGCGTTGCGCGGCATCGCCGACGTCCAGGACGGGCTCGGCTGGCTGCGCTGGCTCTCGCCCGTCGGCTGGGCCGAGCAGATGGACCCGTTCGGCACGAACTCCTACGCCCCGGCGCTGCTGAGCCTCGCGCTCGCCGTGGCGGGCGTCGGGGTCGCGGCGCGGCTCGCCGTCGGGCGGGACGTCGGAGCAGGCGTGCTCCAGCCGCGGCCCGGCCCTGCGGACGCGCCGAGGCTCGACTCGTCGCTCGCGCTCACGCGCCGCCTCCAGGGGGCGTCGCTCGCGTCGTGGGCCTACGCCGTCGGGGCGTACTGCTTCCTGCTCGGCCTGATCCTCAGCTCTGCCGACGACCTCGTCGGGGGCAACGCCGACGCCGCCAAGCTCATCGAGCAGCTCGGGGGCACGGGCCGGCTCCAGGACGTCATGACGGCGCTCATCCTCGGCTGGGTCGGCATCGTCGCCGCCGCCTGGACGGTCACCTACGCGACCCAGCTCCGCGGCGAGGAGTCGTCCGGGCGCGCCGAGGTCCAGCTCACGACCGGCGTGACCCGCGCCCGGTACGTCGGCGTCGCCACCGTCGTGTCGGTCGCCGGGATCGTGCTGATCCTCGGGGCGGCGGGGGTGCTCATGGGCCTCGGCCACGCCCTCACCGGCGGCTCGTGGGGCAGCGCGTTCGGCGACGCCGTCGGGGGTGCCGTGGTCCAGGTCCCGGCCGCGCTCGTGGTCGGCGGGGTCGTGCTCGCGTGCTACGCGTGGTGGCCGCGGCTCGTCGCGCTGGGCTGGGGCGTGATCACGGTGATCCTCCTGCTCGAGCTGGTCGGCGACGCGCTGAACCTGCCGCAGTGGGTCCTCGACCTGTCGCCGTTCACGCACACGCCGCGCGTACCGCTCGACGACGCGCAGGCGGTCCCCCTGGTCGTGCTGACGCTCGTCGCGGTCGCGTTCTACGCCGTCGGATACGCGCGCTTCGCCGGCGCGGCCGGCGTCCACCGGCGCGACCTCCCGGCCGTCTGAGTGCCAGGGCGCAGCACGCTCACGGCATCTTCACGGGCAACCCGCAGGTCTTTTCGTAGACTTCCGCGCATGATCTTCAAAGCCGTGGGAGACGGTCGCCCCTATCCGGACCACGGCAAGGTCACGCCCAAGGACTGGGCGGACGTCCCGCCGCGCATGGTCCGGCTCGACGAGCTCGTCACCACCAAGCGCACCCTCAACCTCGACAACCTGCTCTCGGAGGACTCGACGTTCTACGGCGACCTGTTCGCGCACGTCGTCGAGTACAAGGGCGTCCTGTACCTCGAGGACGGGCTGCACCGTGCCGTACGGGCGGCGCTCCAGCAGCGGCCCGCACTGCACGCACGAGTTCTGGTCCTCACGTAACGATTCGCCCACAGGCCCAGCGTGCCCGGTGGGCTCAGGGGCCCTCGACCTCGTACGCTCGTCGCGTGGCGAACCAGCACCAACCCCCGACCCCGCGCGAGCTGCGGCGCCGCCACATGCACGAGCGCCAGGCCGTCGTCTTCGGTGTGCTGCTCGCGGCCCTCGCCCTCGTCGGGGTCGGGGCCGCCGGGATCATGACCGGCGCCATCAGCTCGCCCTTCAGCAAGCCCATCGCGACCCCCACGCAGAAGGACGACGCGATGACCACGGCGGTGCCCTGCCTGCCGAAGGGCACCAAGCCGGTCAAGTATTCCGAGATCACGCTCAACGTGTACAACGCGTCGGGCCAGCCCGGTCTGGCGCGGAGCACCGCCGACGCCCTCACGGAGCGCGGGTTCACCATCAAGAAGGTGGGCAACGACTCGTCCAAGATCGTGGCGCCGCGGGTCGTCTTCGGCAAGCGCGGCCTGTACCGGGCGTACACGGTGGCGGCGCAGCTCAAGGACGCGAAGCTCGCGTACGACGGCCGCAAGGACGGGAGCGTCGACGTCGTCCTCGGCACCGAGTCGCACGTGCTGCTCGCGACCAAGGACGTGCACCTGAACGCCAAGAAGGCCATGAAGTCGGCGCCGGGCTGCGTCCCGCTCGCGAAGGTCACGCCGCTGCCGGCGGCCCCGAAGGCGACGCCCAAGTCCACGAGCAAGTGAGCCCGGGCGGGCGCGCGCCAACTAGGGTCACGGCGTGACCACACCGCCCGCACCGCCGCTGCCGATCCGGCCCGTCCGCGCCGACGACCCCGCCGAGGTCGACCGCATCTACGACATCTGCCTGCGCACCGGGGCGTCCGGCGAGGACGCGACGGGGCAGTTCGCCGACCCCCGCCTGCTGGGCGAGGTCTACGCGGGCCCGTACGTGCGGTTCGCGCCGGAGCTCGCGTTCGTGCTCGACGGCGGCGCTGACGCCGGGCCCGTCGGGTACGTCCTGGGCGTCGCCGACACGGCCGCGTTCGAGGACGAGCTCGAGCGGTCCTGGTGGCCGGGGCTCCGCCGTCGGTACCCGCTCGGCAGGTTCCCCGAGGGCAGCCCCGACGCGGGCGTCGTCGGGCTGATCCACGAACCCCGACGCACCCCGCCCGGGCTGCTCCACGCCTACCCGGCCCACCTGCACATCGACGTGCTGCCGGACGCGCAGGGCGGCGGGAACGGGCGGCGCCTCATCGAGACCCTCACGGACGCGCTGCGCGCCGCGGGCGCACGAGGCGTGCACCTCGGCGTCGCCGCAGACAACGTCAAGGCCCAGGGCTTCTACGAGCACCTCGGGTTCCGCCGCGTCGAGCAGGCCGACGGCCACGTGTACGGTCTGCGCCTCTCCTGAGCGCCGCCCGGGGACTTGTCAGAACGTGGTGCACGGTGACGTGCACCACGTTCTGACGACTCAGGGACGGGTCGTGAGTCAGGACAGGCGCGGCACCACCTCACGCGCGACGAGGTCGAGGTGGTCGAGGTCCTGGAGGTCGAGGGTCTGCAGGTACAGCCGGCTCGCCCCGGCCGCCCGCACGCGCTCGATCACCGCGACGGCCTCGTCGACCGTCCCGGCGATGCCGTGCTCGCGCAGCTCCTCGGGCTCGCGCCCGATCGCGGCTGCCCGGCGACGGAACTCCGCCTCGTCCGCGCCGACGCACAGCACGAGCGCTGCGGAGTAGCGCAGCTCGTCGGGGTCGCGCTCGATCGCCTCGCACGCCTCCCGGACGCGACCGAACAGCGTCGGGATGTCGTCGAGCTCGGGGAACGACGCGTTGTACTCGGACGCGAACCGGGCCGCGAGCGCCGGCGTGCGCTTCGGGCCGCTCCCGCCGACGATCACGGGCACGCGCGCCTGGACGGGCTTGGGCAGCGCGGGCGAGTCGACGACCTGGTAGAGGTCGCCGTCGAACGAGTACGAACCGCCCGCCGGCGTGGACCAGAGCCCGGTGACGATCTCGAGCTGCTCGGTGAGGTGGTCCATGCGGTTCTTGGGGTACGGGATGCCGTAGGCGGCGTGCTCGCGCTCGAACCACCCGGCGCCGAGCCCGAGCTCGACGCGACCGCCGGACATCTGGTCGACCTGCGCGACCTGGATCGCGAGGACGCCCGGGTAGCGGAACGTGACGGGCGAGACGAGGGTGCCGAGGCGGATGCGCTCGGTGTCGCGGGCGAGGCCGGCGAGCGTCGTCCAGGCGTCGGTCGGGCCGGGGAGCCCGTCGGTGCCCATGGCGAGGTAGTGGTCGGAGCGGAAGAACGCGTCGAACCCGAGGCGCTCGGTCGCCTGCGCGACGGCGAGGAGGTCGTCGTAGGTGGCGCCCTGCTGGGGCTCGGTGAAGACACGGAGCTGGAAGGGGTGATCGGTCATGCGTCCTACTCTGCCGCACCGGCGCGCCGTCGCCGCGTGGGCACGAGCCCAGGCTGCGCCGCTAGGGTTTGGCCCATGACCGAGCCCGCGTCGACCGAGTCCGCGGGCTCCGACCCCGTCAAGCCCTCGTCTCCCCCGGCACCCGAGGGCGCTCGTGCGCTGCTGCTCGCCGCGACGGGGCGGACGGGCGTGTGGGTCGCGTTCGTCGTCGTGCACGCCGTGCTGTTCTGGGAGGCGAGCCACCACGCCCAGGCCCTGTTCGGGGACCCGGAGCTCTACCGGCAGTGGGCGGCCGGCGGCGTCCAGGACGGGGTGTGGCCGGTCCTGGACATCTCGTGGGTCTACCCGATCGGGGCGCTCGTCCCGGTGACGCTGCCCGCGCTCGTCTCCGCCGACGGCGAGGCGTACCGGTACCTCTTCATGGTCCTCGTCGCGGTGGTCGACGGGCTCGCACTCGGGTCGCTGCTGCACGCGGGTCGGGGACGGACGCTCGGGGCGTGGTGGTGGCTGGTCTTCCTGCTCTTCCTCGGGCCGATCACGCTGGTGCGCCTGGACGGCATCTCCGCCGCGCTGACGGTGATCGCGCTCGCCCAGCTGATCCCGTCGCGCAAGAACCCGGACGGGCGCGTGAGCGTGGCGAGCGCCGTGGCTGCGGCGGGGGCGTGGGTCAAGGTCGCGCCGGGCGCCGTGCTCGTGCCGCTGGCCCTGACGGCGCGGCGACCGTGGCGCCGCGTGGTGCTGCCCGCGGTCGCGGTGACCGCCGTCGTCGTGGGGCTCGCCGAGCTCGGGGGCGCGGGCTCGCGCGTGCTCGGCTTCTGGGGGACGCAGGACTCTCGCGGGCTTCAGGTCGAGTCGGGGGCGGCCACGCCGTTCTCCCTCGCCCGCCTGTGGAGCGGCGAGTACCGGGTGTTCTACAACGCGCCCCTGAACGTCCTCGAGATCACCGGACCCGGGACGGCGTGGTTCGCGCAGGCGCTCGACGTGCTCCTGCTGGCCGCCGTGGTGCTCGCGACGGTCGTGACGTGGCGCGCGGCGGTCCGGCTCCGGCGCGACGTGCCCGGCGAGGCCGAGCGCCGGACCCCGCAGCTCGAGCTCGTCCTCCTGTCGACGCTCGCGCTCACGCTCGTGCTGTTCGCGTTCGACAAGGTCGGGTCGCCGCAGTACGTCGCCTGGTTCGCACCGCCGGTCGCCGTCGCGCTGACGGCGCTCCGCACGCCCTCCTGGCCCGGCCGACGGCGCAGCACCGGCCCGCACCAGGCCAGCGCCGACGTGTGGGGCGTGTTCGCGCTCGCGCTCCTCGTCGTCGCCCTGCTGACGCACCGGCTGTTCCCCGACCACTACGACGAGTTCCTCGGCGCGCGCCCGTTCGACACCGTGCTGGAAGCGGTCCGCAACGTCCTCGTGCTGGCGCTCGCGGTGGGCTCGCTCGTCCTGCTGGGCCGGCATGCCCGCCGCGGGATGACCGGGTCGTCCGGGTCGCCCGATTCCCAGGACGCCCGGTACCGGGAGAGTTCCGCCGACGCGTCCTGATCTGGTGCAATGGGGCCCACGGTCGCGGCAAGGACGCCGCGAGCCGCGCGTGGATCGAAGGAGATGCACCATGTTCCGTGGCCCCTACGCCGACGTCACGATCCCGGACGTCAGCGTGTTCGACTACCTGTTCGCCCACCTCACGGACGACGACCTCGCCCGCACCGCGCTGATCGACGGACCGAGCGGGGCGCGCTGGACCTACCGCGACCTGCGTGACCAGGCGGACGCGGTGGCCGGCGCCCTCGCGGCGCGCGGCCTGCGGCCCGGCGACGTCGTCGGGCTGCTGTGCCCCAACACCCCGGCGTTCGCCGTCGTGTTCCACGGAGCCCTGCGAGCCGGCCTGACCGTCACGACGATCAACTCCCTGTACACGCCCGACGAGATCGCCGCCCAGCTCGCCGACTCGTCCGCCCGGCTCCTGATCACCGTCAGCCCCCTCGCCCCGGGCGCGTCCGCGGCAGCGGAGAAGGCCGGGCTGGCCCCGGGCGACGTCGTCGTGCTGGACGGGCCCGGCGAGGCCGCGGACGAGCACCCCAGCCTGAGGGACTGGCTCACCGCGGGCCATGCCGCGCCGGACGTCACGTTCGACCCCGCCACCCACCTCGCCGTCCTCCCCTACTCGTCAGGCACGACGGGCCTGGCGAAGGGCGTCATGCTCACGCACCGCAACCTCGTCGCGAACGTCGCAAAAACGGCGCCCACGCTCGAGATGGTGCCTGACGACGTCGTCCTCGCGGTCCTCCCGTTCTTCCACATCTACGGCATGACGGTGCTGCTCAACCTGGCCCTGTCGCAGGGCGCGGCGCTCGTGACCATGCCGCGGTTCGACCTCGAGCAGTTCCTCGCGCTCGTCGAGCAGCACCGCTGCACGTACCTGTTCATCGCCCCGCCCATCGCCGTCGCCCTCGCCAAGCACCCGCTCGTCGAGGGGCACGACCTGTCGAGCGTGCACACCGTCTTCTCCGGTGCCGCGCCGCTCGACGCCGCGCTCGGTCACGCCGTCGAGGCCCGGCTGAGCTGCCGCATGAAGCAGGGCTACGGGATGACCGAGCTGAGCCCCGTCTCGCACGCGATCCCGCCGTCGGTCGACCTCCCGCTCGACTCGGTCGGCTACACGCTGCCCAACACCGAGTGCAGGCTCCTCGATCCCGCGACCGGCGAGGAGATCCCGCAGCCGGCCACGCCCGACGACGGCGAGTCGGCCGCCGGAGAGCTCCTCGTCCGCGGACCGCAGGTCATGGCCGGCTACCTGAACAATCCGCAGGCGACGTCCGACACCCTCCAGCCCGACGGGTTCCTCCACACGGGTGACATCGCGACCGTGACGTCGGACGGCGTCGTGCGGATCGTCGAGCGGCTGAAGGAGCTCATCAAGTACCACGGCTACCAGGTCGCGCCCGCGGAGCTCGAGGCGCTCCTTCTGAGCAGCCCCGATGTCGCGGACGTCGCCGTGATCGGCGTGCGCGACGAGGACGGCGAGGAGGTGCCCAAGGCGTACGTCGTCGTGCAGCCGGGGCGCACGCTCGACGAGCAGGGCGTCAAGGACTTCGTCGCCGCGCGCGTGGCCCCGCACAAGAAGGTGCGGAAGGTCGAGTTCGTCGAGGCGATCCCCAAGTCGTCGTCGGGGAAGATCCTGCGCAAGGACCTCCGCGCCCGCGAGGCGGGCCGACTCTAACAGCGGCACTCGCCGACCCCGGCTCCCGAGCCTCGACTCGTTCGCCGACGTAGCGCTTCTCGCCTGAGATAGCACGGACTTCGTGCTGATTCAGGCGAGAAGCGCTACGTCGGCGCGCCCGGCACCGGCTCACCCCGCAGGGGTCCGCGGACGGGCGCCTCTTGTGAGAACGACGGCGCAGGGCTAGCGTCAGGCTTGCGTTCGTTAGGCGCGCTAACACATGACGCCGCGCCGCTCGTCGGCGCCGGCGTCGGCACCCGGTCCGTCGACGACGTCGGACCCGAAGGAGAAGCAATGAAGCGTTCCGTCCTTCGCACCGGAGCGAGCGCCCTGCTCGCGACCGTGCTCGTCGCCGGCCCTCTCGCGGCGTCGGCCCTGGCCTGCGCACCGCACGGCCACGATGCTCCGCACTCGAAGGCGCTCCCGTCGAGCGTCTTCGCCCCCTACCTCGACGTCACCGCGGTCGACTCGATCGCGCAGACCGCCAAGGAGTCCCGCTCGAAGTACCTCACCCTCGCGTTCCTCCAGGCCGACAAGCCGGGGTCGTGCGAGCTGACCTGGGCCGGCGACCCCGCCGAGTCCGTCGCGAGCGGAGCCCTCGCCGACCAGATCGCGAAGATCCGCAAGGCCGGCGGCGACGTCATCCCGTCGTTCGGCGGCTACAGCGCGACCAACGACATCATCGACTGGGCCAACAACCCCGCGAACCTCACGGAGATCGCCGACTCCTGCAAGGACGTGACGAAGCTCGCGCAGGCCTACGAGCAGGTCGTCACCACGTACGGCGTCACACGTCTCGACTTCGACATCGAGGGCACCTCGATCACCAACAAGGAGGGCGTGGACCGCCGCAACGAGGCCGCCGCACTGGTCCAGAAGTGGGCCAAGAAGAACCACCGCACCGTCGAGATCAGCTACACCCTCCCGTCGTCGACGACGGGCCTCGTGCAGTCGGGCCTCGACCTCCTGAAGTCGGCGGCCGCGCACGGCGTCGAGGTCAGCAGCGTCAACATCATGACGTTCGACTACTGGGACGGCGCGGTGCACGACATGGTCGCCGACGCCGAGCAGGCCGCGACCGCGCTGACCGGGCAGCTGAAGGCGACGATCCTGCCTCACGCCTCGCAGGCCGAGCTGTGGCGCCACGTCGGCGTCGTCCAGATGATCGGGACCGACGACTACCGCAGCCCCGAGGGCGTCGCGACCGACATCTTCACCCCGCAGCAGGCAGTGACCTTCGAGCGGTGGGCGAAGAAGCACCAGCTCGCCTACCTCGGGTTCTGGGCGCTGCAGCGCGACAACGGCTCCTGCCCCGACGCGACCGTGGCGCAGAACAACTGCTCCGGCATCGAGCAGGACACCTGGGCGTTCACCCAGGCGTTCAAGCCGTTCACGTCGAACCACCGGTGACGCGCGCCCGCTGATCCGGCACTGTGGGCCCCGGTCGCGACCGGGGCCCACAGTCGTGTCGCGGCCCGGTTGCGGAGCGCAACCGGAGACGTGGTGCCAGACTGAACCGGACCTGGACCATCTCGGACGGCACCTGGCACGGGGGCAGGATGTTCGCACGACACAAGGCGACGGGCACCCGGTCGAAGCGCCGGTGGCTCCGCGGGGCGTGCGCGCTCGTCGCCGTCGGAGCCCTCGTCGGTCCAGCAGCCGCGGTCCCCGCGAGCGCCGACGCACCCGTCGGGAGCGAGACCACCCCCGGTATCTGGGGGACGCACGTCGTCACGTTCGTCTCGCTGGGGCGCACCCTGTCCACGGTCGAGGTCGCCGACGGCGGTCACGCCCCCCGTCAGCCCGCTCCCCCGGCCGCCGACGGCGTCTTCTCCGGCTGGTTCGTGACCGTCGGCGGCGTGGAGGTGCCGTTCGACTTCGACACCACGGTCGTCGAAAGCGACCTGACGGTCACGGCCCACTTCACCGACACGCACATCGTCCAGTTCCTCGCCCCGGAAGCCTTGACGCCCTCGACGCGCGTCCTCGACACCGACGAGATCGCCGACGGCGCGGCCGTGGGCGCCATCGCGCCGGACGTGCCGCAGGTCCCGAACGGCACCGTCTTCACGGGCAACTGGTACGTCGACGGCGACGCGTCGGAGACGCCGTACGACTTCAGCGCACCGCTCACGGCGAACCTCGTGCTGCGCCCGGTCCTCGCCGACGGCTTCGCGGTGTCGTTCGTGACCGACGGCACGGCTGTCGAACCGGTGTTCGTCCTCGAGCCGAAGACGCAGTTCACGCAGGCCGACCTGGACGCCGTGCCCACGCCGACGCGGGTGGGCTACCGGTTCACAGGATGGTTCCGCGACGAGGCGCGCACCGTCCCGGCCGACCCGCCGTTCACCTCCACGACCACGCTCTACGCCGGGTGGGCCGGCGAGGACGTCGAGTACCACGTCAGCTACTGGCTCGAGAAGCCGGGGATCGTGCCCGCGAACTACCCGGACCCGGTGTTCACCGCCGCCGGCGGCGCGCTGCCCGCCTGGGGACCGAGCGACGGCGCCCTGAGCGACGCGCAGCTCCACGACCGGACCTGGCGGACATCTCCGACACGGCCGTGGCCGGGTCGTCGGTGAGCGGCCCCACGAGCAAGTCGGCCATCCCGACGGTGGTGCGGACGCTCGTGCGTGCGCAGCTCGACCCGGCGAACGTCCAGCCCGACCCGATGACGTTCGCCGACATCGGACTGAGCGAGGCTGACGTGTCGGTCGCCGGCGACGGGTCGACGGTCGTCAACGTGTACCTGACCCGCTCGCTCTGGCGCGTCGACTACCGCCTGCTGGCGCCGGGCCTCACGGGCGGCGGCACGCGATGCCCGGCGACCGCGACGTACAACCAGCAGATGACCGTCGCGGGCACCCAGTACTACGCGAGCAGCTCCCCTCAGCGTGCCGACGGTCACCTGCTCGGCACCTTCTCGGCGCGCGCCAAGATCGGCCTCGACCTGTCCGTGGTCGACGCGGGGCCGCAGCCCATCGACCAGTCGGACGGCACGCTCCTCATCACGGCTCAGAACGCAGCCACCTCGGTCTACGACTGCGTCAACCGCGGCTGGGGCCCGATACAGATCAGCGCCACCACCTTCCAGGCCTCGTGGACGGGGGCCGGCGCGGACGCCGGCGGCGTCAACGTCGCCGCACGGACCACGGCACTCTCGTCGGCCTGGTCCGCTCGCAGCAGCCAGAACCTCACGGAGAGGTTCGACTACGTCGAGGCAGAGGATCAGTCCCAGTCCGCGCCGGACGCCGTGCTCGGCGCCGACGGAAGGCCGAACGACCCGCTGCACGTCACGACGCTCTACAACAACAACAAGACGACGGTACGTGCGGCGATCCCACCGGGGCAGCAGGTCTTCGAGCAGGGCCCGAGCTTCCGCTACTGGGCCACGAACGGTGACCGGCAGGTGGCCGGCGTGATCGACGGCTTCACCTCGTACGTGGGGTACGGCACCGGCACCGACACCGTCGGGAACTACTTCCAGCTCGACCAGCCCACGAACCGGCTCTACCAGCTCCGGAACAGCGGCAACACCAACGACGCCTACCGCTACCAGTTCTACAGCCGCAACGCCTACGACCTGGTCTTCGTCACCGGTGGTGGCACAGCGATCCCGCCGGTGCCGAACATCCGGTACGAGACGTCGCTCACCGCGTACGCGCCGCCCGACCCGACCCGCGGCAACGACGAGTTCCTCGGCTGGTACACCGACTCGTCGTTCAGCACCCCGTTCGACTTCGACGGCGCGACCATGCCCGCGAGCAACCTCGTGCTCTACGCGAAGTGGCTCGTGGACCCGCACACCGTCCGCTTCTACGACGACCCGTCGTCGACGAGCCCGATCACGAGCCTCACCCAGACGGTCGAGGACCAGGGCCTCGCGACCGAGCCGGACCCGCTGGACCCCCGCCCCGACGGTTCGACCTTCCTCGGCTGGTACCAGCGCACGTCCGACGGGTACTTCGTCCCGTACGACTTCGACACCCCGGTCGGCTCGGACCTGAAGCTCTACGCGCGCTGGCAGCAGCCCGCGAGCTCGCCCTACGCCGTCGCGTACGACGGGAACGGCAACACCGGGGGTACCGTCCCGGTCGAGCCGTGGACGTACAACGCGGGGGCGAGCGCCATCGTCAAGGACGGCTCGTCCCTCGTTCGCGGGGACGAGGTGTTCGTCGGCTGGCGGCTGCGGGTGTCGGCGGTCGCCCGGATCGTGGGCTCGCCGACGGCGGGCCCCGTCGAGGGCCTGTACCAGGTCGGGCACACTGTCCCCGTGGGTGGGCGCGACATCACGCTCGTCGCCGTCTACGCCGACCCGGACCCGACGTTCGCCGTGACGTTCGACGAGAACGGCGGCGCGGACCGGCGCGTCGTGTGGGACGCCGTCGACGGCGCCTCCATCACCTACCCGGACGCCGACGACGTCGGGTTCACCGGCCCGGACGGTGCGCGCTTCCTCGGCTGGTCGACCGACCCCGATGCCACCGAGCCCGATCCCGCGTACGACCGGCTGACCGTCTCGACGGTCACCGGCGATCTCACGCTCTACGCGGTGTGGGAGGTGGCCGGACCCACGCCGACACCCACCCCGACTCCCACACCGACGCCGACTCCGACGCCCTCGCCGACGGGCGGCACCACGCCCCCGCCGTCGTCACCCACGGGAGGCACGGGGACGCCGACGACGCCGGGCAGCGGTGGTTCCGTCACGCCGCCGACGGGCGGTGCGGGCACCACGACGACGACACCTCCTGCCGTAGGTGTCGGCGCAGGCCCGGCGGGCACCAGCCCCGGGGGGCTCGCCGACACCGGGTACGCACCGTTCCTGGCGCTCGCCGCGATCGTTCTTCTCGGCATGGGCGTCATCGCCACGGCCTTGGCCTTCCGCCGCCGCGCGTGACGGAGCGCCCGTCGTCGTCAGAGCGAGCCGACGACGCCCGTCCCGGAATCATGGCCGAGAGGACGGAACTCTTCGCTGTGCCGCTCGCGCGGGCGTGCGAGGGCAAGGGCAGCGACGCACTCGTATTCGCCCGCCGACGACGGCACGCACCTGCGCCGTACCAGAACGGACGACGGAAGCGGCGGATGAATCGCGGGCGCCGTCCGGAGGTCGGGTGCCCCCCCGCCCCACGCCGCACGACCTCCGGCACACGGCCGCGAGCCTCGCCGTCAGCTCGGGTGCGAACGTCAAGGCCGTGCAACGGATGCTCGGGCACGCGTCCGCAAGCATGACGCTCGACGTCTACGCGGACCTGTTCGACGACGACCTCGACAGCGTCGCAGCCGCACTCGACCGAGCGGCATCGCACGCAGGGGTCGCAGACCTGTGGGCACACGCTCCCGTCGGCTAACCGAAGCGGGTACGGTTTCAGCCTTCCCGCACGCACCGTTTGCGATCAGCATGACTCGTATGTCATTCCGCGCTCGCAAGTCGTTCAAGGTGATGCCCGGTGTCCGGATGACGGTGACCCCTCGGGGATTTTCAACGTCAGTCGGTGTCAACGGCGCACGCGTAACCGCTCACAGCTCCGGCCGAGTCACTCGTACCGTCGGCATCCCGGGGACTGGCATCTCCAGCGTCAAAACGGTGAGCAGCGGCCATGCGAAGACAAGACCGACTGCACGCACTGTTGCCACGCAGCCGGCCGCGTCCACGACCTCACGACCGGCGAAGCCTGCGAAGCCCAGTGCGTTCGCGCCGAAATGGGAGAAGCAGCTGTACAAGGCACTCAGCGCGCACGACGTCGACCAGGTCGTCGCGGTGGCAGAAGGGAAGCCGGAGGCGCAACGTACAGCCGCTGCTCTGGAGGTGGTCTACCGCGCCTGGCCGGGTGACATGGAGCGGGCTCGTGTGCTTCTGTCATGGCTCGTCGGGCAGGCCTACGAGCCCACGGCCGACGCGTTCCTCGTCCGCTACGCACCGGACGCTCGGACATCGATCAGCGTTGCCGAGGGCGTGACCGTCGAGCTTCCGTTGAGCGCCGACTCGCTGGGGCTCATGCTCGCCGAGAGCCTCCAAGCGGCTGGTGACCTGTCGGCGGCGACCGCGGTCGTGGAGCAGCTCGACCCCTCAACCGTGGCGGCGGTATCGCTCGCAGAGCTCTACGGACAACAGAAGCGTTGGGCCGACGTCATCGACCTCACGAACGGCCTTCAGAACGACGACGACGCCAGCGTCTTCCTCCTGATCCAACGCGGCGTGGCGCTACGCGAGTCTGGCAGCCTCTCGGCCAGCCGGGAGGTGTTCCGAGAGGCGCTCCGGTTCAAGTCCCGTGCGCCGCAGCTGAGGCACCACGCGCTCGTCGAGCGTGCACACACCTACCTCGCGGAGAGGAAGCCCTCCATGGCACGCAAGGACCTCGAGCGGGTCCTAGCCGAAGATGCCTCCTACCCCGGTCTTGCGGAGGCACTGGAGTCGCTCGCTCGGTAGGAAGCGCGCCGGGGGCACCTGCCCAAAAACCGCGCAGCAGAAGGGCGTGCTCGGGCGCGCGTCCGGCGAGCATGACGGTCTACGTCGATGCTTGCCTGTACCTCCACGACGACTTTGGCACGGCCGCAAACGCGGTAGATCACGCCGGATCGCTCGCGGGTATGGGAAGCCTGCGCACAGGTGCAACTAACAGGTGCAACTAGCACGTGACATGAAGAACGCCTGACAGCCCGCCTCGCGGCTGATCCCCAGGCCCCTCGCGCTCCTATCGACGCCGATAACGATTTGCTTGATACTCGTCGACCCAGTTTCGACTCGAACGCCACTGGCCGTCCGGCCCCTTCGTAGCTTCAAGTGCGCCGCGTGCCGCAGCAGTACGGAGCGCAGCGGCCGAAAGGCCGTCCGTGGCCAGTGCCGCGATCGGCACGAGCCTCGCGGGCCCAGCGATCGCAGGCACGATGAACTTGTAGAGGTTGTCCAAGATCGCTCGAGCTATGAACTCGCCGAGCGCGCCGCAGTCCCCCGTGTCCGCTCGCTGCAACGCCCGGAGGTAGGTGCGTCGCTCGTTCGCATAGATGATCGCGGGCGGGTATCCCAATCGAACCAGGAGGACGTTGAGCAAGAGTCGCCCGGTCCGCCCGTTGCCGTCGAAGAACGGGTGGATCTGCTCGAAGCGGCAGTGAAGACGTGCCACGAGCTCCGGAAAGCGGTCGGCACGGGCGACGAGTTCGTTGGCGTCCGCAACCCATTGCTCCATCTCGGCATGGACCAACGGCCACGTAGGAGGCTTCATCCCGGCACTGAACGCCTTGACCTCCGATTCACGAAAGGACCCTGGCCCCTCGCTCGGCTTAACACCGTCGGGTGGGATCACGTTCCAGAGCGGAGCCATCGTGAGCTTGTGGATGTATCGAACATCCTGCATTGTGATGCGCTCGTGAGTCGTGTCTCGCTGCAAAGCCTGCCCGTACACCCACCTCGACGCGTCGGCATAGCCGCGCACCTCGAGATACTCCTCAAGCCGCTTGTTCCCAACCGCATTGCCTTCAACGAGCAGCTCGTCGACCTGCTCTTGAATCAGGGTGTTGCCTTCGATCGCGGTCGAGTGATGCGCTTCCGCTTGCCAGATACCTTCCCAGACGTCACGGGCTTCACGTGGACTCGGCAGGCCGCCGAGCCGCTGCCACAACTCCGCAATCTGGACGTCAAGTCGTGTGTAGATCTCGTCACGTGGAGGGCGACCGCGAGGCATGAGACTCCAAAGTGTTCGCTGAGCGGCATGCGAATTGAACCGAACGAACGTAGCAGAAGTGTTCGGTTCGATTCGATGTGCCGCACCGCAACAAATCGAACAGAGTTACGAGCAGGGTCCTCGCGCGCCGCGGACGACCAAGCTCACTGGGCGCGCCGACGCTCACCGCGCACCTCGCGGTGGTCGCAGGGTGCCAGATCACGCCGGCGTCAGGCGCAGGGGGGACGAGTTGAGGGCGGCGCTGTCCACCCACTCAGACGAAACGGCCCCGGATCGTTGGAATTCCAACGATCCGGGGCCGTTCGCGTCGTGCGGTAGCGGTGAGATTCGAACTCACGGTGGACTTTCACCCACACACGCTTTCGAGGCGTGCTCCTTAGGCCGCTCGGACACGCTACCTCGCCGGGGACTACCCGACCGCAGAAGAGTACCCGCTCCCCCCGCCTGTTTCCGAATCCGCCCGTAGGCTCGACGTCGTGGAGACGATCACCGACGCACGCGCCGCCGCTCAGAGGGCGCTGCCGGTGCTGCGTGGCCGTCGTCTGGCAGTGCTGACCGGTGCCGGGATCTCGACGGACTCGGGCATCCCGGACTACCGCGGTCCCGACTCGCCGCCCCGCAACCCGATGACGTACCAGCAGTTCGTCGGCGACGAGGGCTTCCGCCGCCACTACTGGGCGCGCAACCACGTGGGCTGGCAACACGTCCACCGCACGACGCCGAACGCGGGCCACCGCGCGCTCGTCCGGCTCGAGGAGGCGGGCGTGGTGACGGGCATCATCACGCAGAACGTCGACCTGCTCCACGAGGACGCGGGCTCCCGGAACGTCATCGACCTGCACGGACGCTACGACCGGGTGATCTGCCTGCAGTGCGGGCGCGTGATCTCGCGCGAGCACCTGGCGGAGCGTCTCGACGCGCTCAACCCGGGGTTCGTGGAGTCCGTCGCGGGCAACGTCGCGGACGTGGAGATCGCGCCCGACGCCGACGCCGTGATCGAGCAGACGTCCCATTTCCGTCCAGCGCCGTGCGAGTTCTGCGGCGGGGTCCTCAAGCCGGAGATCGTGTACTTCGGCGAGAACGTGCCGCGCGAGCGGGTGGACCGCGCGTTCGCGCTCGTCGACGGCGCGGACGCGCTCCTGGTGGCCGGGTCGTCGCTCACGGTCATGAGCGGGCTGCGGTTCGTCCGGCGGGCGGCGAAGAACGAGCAGCCGGTCGTCATCATCAACCGCGGCCCGACCCGTGGCGACGACCTTGCGACAGTCAAGCTCGACACCGGCACGAGCGAGACCCTGGCGGCTCTGGCCGAGGCGCTCGCGTGACCATCGGCCACGCGTCCGAGGTCGTGACGCTCGACCAGCGGGTCCTCGCGGTCCACGACACGGGCGCCGTGGGAGGCAGCGCGGGACCGGTGCTCGTCTGGCACCACGGCTCCCCCGCGACCGGTGCGCTGCTCGCGCCGGTCGTCGACGCCGCGACGGTCCGCGGGGTGCGGGTCGTGTCCTACGCGCGGCCCGGCTACGGCGGCTCGACGGCGGCCCCGGGCCGGGACGTGGCGTCGGCGGCGACGGACGTCGTCCAGGTGCTCGACGTCCTCGGCGTCGGACGCGCTTACGCGCTCGGGTTCTCGGGAGGCGGCCCGCACGCCTTGGCGTGCGCGGCACTGCTCGGGGACCGGGTGCCGGCGGTCGCGGCCGTCGCCAGCCTCGCACCCTTCACCGACGACGCCCCCTGGTGGGAGGGCATGGTGGCGCCCGGAGCCCTGCACGCCGCGGTGCGCGGCCGTGAGACGCGCGCGGCGTACGCGCTCAACGAGACCTTCGACCGGTCCGTGTTCGTCGACGACGACTGGGCCGCTCTGCGCGGGCCGTGGGCCGCCCTCGGCGACGACGCGGCCCGCGCCGAGGCCGCCGGGCCGGACGGGCTCGTCGACGACGACGTCGCGTACGTCTCGCCGTGGGGCCTCGACCTCGGCACGGTCACCCAGCCGGCGCTCGTCGTCCAGGGGGGCCGGGACCGGGTGGTGCCGGTGACGCACGGCACGGCGCTCATCCAGCACCTCGCGCGGGGCGAGCTGTGGCACCGCCCGCACGACGGCCACGTGTCGGTGCTGGCCGCGGTCCCGCTGGCGATCGAGTGGCTGCTGCAGCACCGCTGACCCGACGGGCGGCACACGGGTGTGAGCCGCCCGTCGGT
Organism: Luteimicrobium sp. NPDC057192; assembly: GCF_042670205.1. Taxonomy (NCBI): domain Bacteria; kingdom Bacillati; phylum Actinomycetota; class Actinomycetes; order Micrococcales; genus Luteimicrobium; species Luteimicrobium sp. NPDC057192. The sequence continues at coordinate 66,648 of NZ_JBHUWD010000009.1, forward strand.
GCCGGGCGGTCGGCCCGGTCCGTCAGACCGCCGGGCTCAGGTGCCGCGCGAAGAACCGCACGGCGCTGTCGGCCTCGAACCGTGGCAGCTCCTTGTGCCGCCCGGCGTTGGCGTGGAGGGTCTTCTCCGTCGACGCGAACGCGTCGAAGAGCTCCAGACCGGCCTCGCGGTCGATGTGCTGGTCGTCCCACTGCAGGTCGAACTCGATCGGCACGGTGACCTGCCGCGCGAGCGGCACGAGCGCGTCGGGCCAGAACTGCCCCAGCACGGCGGCGCCGATCCGCGGCTCAGCGACCAGCAGGGGCACCCCGATCGCCGTGCCCATGTTGATGCCGTAGTAGCCGACCGGGCCGTCCCCGACCTCGGGGAGCTCCTGGAGCGCATCGAGCACGGTCCGCCACTCGGGCACGGCCTGCTCGGCGAGGGCGCCGTTGTACCGGACGACGATCGGACCGACGGGCTCGCCGACCTCCATCGCCTCCTGCATGGCGTCGATCTCGCGGTCGTCGTACGCGGTGCGCGGACGCCCGCCGTGCCCGGGCGCGTCGAGCGAGGCGGCGACGAAGCCGCCGTCGACGACGAGCCGACGGGCCCGGCCGACCATGGCGGGCGCGGTGCGATGGGTACCGCCCCCGTGGCCCAGCAGGACGAGGGGCGCGGGTCCGACGGCGTCGGCCGCCGACCAGAGAGCCCCGGTGAGCTCACCGACGGTGAACTCGCGCTGCACGACGCCGTCGACGGTCGTCGTGGTGGTGAAGAGAAGAGTGTTCATGGGTCTGTCCTCTCGGGAGCACGTGGTGACGGTGCTCCCGGCGACCCCTACGTCGTCCGACCCGCCGCGACCGCGAGCGGAGCACCCAGCGTTGCTGCGAACATCGGGCACCACCTCCTCGGTCGGGTCACGGCGCGTGCCAGGCTACGCCGCGGGTCGACGGCGGCCCAGCGGTTTTCACCGGCCGTCACCGCGGGCGCGGGGTCGCGTCAGCTCTGGGCGGCCTTGATCGCGGCCTCGCACTCGGCCTTCGTGCTGGGCACCTCGGACGCGTCGATGCCGTCCGTCGCCCGGTTCTTCGGAGTGGCCGGGGCGGTCGGCTTCTTCGTGCTCGGGCTCGTGGTGCTGGGCGCCTTCGTGCTCGTGCCCGACGTGCTGCTGTGCGTGCCGCCCGAGGAGGTCTTCTTCTTCTCGGACGCGACGAGCGGCTTGTCCTCCTTGAGCTTCTTCCACACGCCCGCCGCCGACGGCGCCCACTGAACCTTCGACAGAGGCTGCGGAGGGTAGGCCTCGTAGGGGATCGTGAGGAACACGACGTCGTCGAGCGACACATGGCGGAGGCTCCACCCGAGCCCGACGAGGTTCTTGAGGCTCGACAGGTTGCTGCTCGTGGTGAGGGACTTGGTCGCGGCGTCGAGGAACGACAGCAGCTTGGGGGCCGACGTGAGGACGTTCTGGTCGACGAGCTTGGTGAACATCGCGCTGACCATCTCCTGCTGACGCAGGATGCGGCTCGTGTCGCTGCCGTCGAGCCCCTCGCCCTTGCGCGCACGCGCGTACCCGAGGGCCTTCTTGCCCTTGAGCGTCTGCCAGCCCGGGTCGAGCACGAGGTGGTTCGCCTCGGGCGAGTCGATGTGCCGGGTGATGCACATCGGCACGCCGTCGAGCGCGTCGATCATGCCGGCGAACCCGGCGAAGTCCACGACCACGAACCCGTCGAGGTGGAGGCCGGTGTCCTTCTCGACCGTCTGCCAGGTGCACAGTGCCCCGCCCGCGACGGAACCGGTCGCGTCCGCGCCGTACGCGAACGCCGCGTTGAACATCCCGACCGCGTACTCCCGGGTCGTCGTGCCCTTCTCGTCGACCTTGCACGCCGGGATGTGGACCATCGAGTCGCGCGGGATCGAGACGACCTCGACGCGCTTCCGGTCGGCCGAGACGTGCAGGATCATCGTCGTGTCCGAGCGCTGGCCCACCTCGCCGTCGCCGACCTCCTTCGCGTTGGCGCCCCCGCGCGAGTCCGAGCCGAGCACCAGGATGTTGAGGTCGTTCCCGGCGTCCGGGTCGTTCGGGTCGTCCGGGGTGTGCGTCGGCTTGCCGAGCACCGCCTCGACGTCGATGCCGTGGACGTTGCCCTGGTAGTGCCGCGCGAGCGCCCAGGCGCCGGTGCCCACGGCGGCGACGGCGCCGACCACGACGAGCGAGAGGACCTTGACGAGCCGGTGCGTGTGACGGGCACGCGCGTGCGCGGGCGGGCGGGCGGAGCCGTCGTCGGGCGCAGGCTGTGTGGCAGTCGTCACATTCGGAGCGTAGGCCCGGAACGCGAGGTTCCTCTATCCGGCGCGTGGTGGAACTGTGAGGGCCCTGGGCAAACGTGCGCGCAGGTCAGCGCTGGTTCTCGAAGAACGTGCGCAGGAGGTGCCCGCACTCCTCGTCGCGCACGCCGCCGACCACCTCGACCCGGTGCACGCTCCGGGGGTCGCGGACGAGGTCCCACACCGAGCCGGTCGCCCCCGCCTTCGGGTCCCACGCCCCCAGCACGACGCGCGGCACCCGGGCCAGGACGATCGCGCCCGCGCACATCGCGCACGGTTCGAGCGTGACGACGAGCGTGCAGCCGTCGAGCCGCCACCGGCCCAGCGTCGCCGCCGCCGCGCGCAGCGCCATGACCTCGGCGTGGGCCGTCGGGTCCCCGGTCGCCTCCCGCGCGTTGCGCCCCGCCCCCACGACGACGCCGTCCGAGTCCACGACGACGGCACCCACGGGCACGTCCCCGGTCGCCGGGGCGGCGCCGGCCTCGACCAGCGCGAGGCCCATCAGGTCGTCGAATCGCCGCGGGTCGCCGTACACGTCCCCAGCCTCGCAGATCGGCGCAACCGCGCGCTCCGTCGGCCGTCGCGCCGGTACCGTGGGCACATGCGCACCATCGTCGTCGACCACCCGCTCGTGGCCCACAAGCTCGCCGTGCTGCGGGACGAGAGCACCCCGTCTCCCACCTTCCGCCATCTGGTGGACGAGCTGGTGACCCTGCTCGCGTACGAGGCGACGCGGGAGGTCCACGTCGAGGCCCGCGAGATCCGCACCCCGGTGGCCACCACCCAGGGCGTCTACATCTCCGACCCGCCCCCGCTGATCGTGCCGATCCTGCGCGCGGGGCTCGGCATGCTCGACGGCATGACCCGCATGGTCCCGAAGGCCGAGGTCGGGTTCCTGGGCATGGTGCGCAACGAGGAGACCCTCCAGGCGACGACGTACGCGAACCGGCTGCCCGACGACCTCACGGGCCGCCAGTGCTTCCTCGTCGACCCGATGCTCGCGACCGGCGGCACCCTGGTCGCCGCGATCGAGTACCTCCTCGACCTCGGGGCTCGGGACGTCACCGCGGTCTGCCTGCTCGGTGCCCCCGAGGGCCTCGCCGCCGTCGAGGCCGCCGTCGGCCACCGCGCCGAGGTGACGGTCGTGGTGGCCGCCGTCGACGAGCGGCTCGACGAGCGCGGCTACATCGTGCCGGGGCTCGGCGACGCCGGCGACCGGCTGTACGGCGTCGTCTGACCGCGCACGCCGCCCGTCACGATGTCTCGCATCGCGAGACATCGCGCCGCATGTCTTGGCTCGCACCGTGAGACGTGCGACTCTGCCTGTGTGAACGAGCAGCCGACCCTCGCAGCGCCCCTGAGCGCTGCCGTCGGCATGCCTCGGTGTCCTCGCGTCTGTTGTTGCGCCTGACCCTCCCTCGCCCCCGGGCGAGCTCGCGCTCCACGCGTCCCACGACGCACCCAGACGCCCGCCCCGGGCCCGCACGGCCCGGCCGCACCCCGAGGTTCACCCATGACGCTCGTCTCCGACTCCCGTCCCGCCGCCCAGCGCGCGCCCCGCACGAGCCCTCCCGGCTTCGTCCTCTACGTCGGCGTCGACCCGCAGACCGCTCACCGCAGCGGTGAGCTCGTCGAGCTCGCCGAGACGCTCAGCGAGTTCGCCCGCGAGTGGCTCCCCGACGCCGAGACCTACACCGCCCTCCGGCTCACGGACGCCCCGGCGGGACTCGCTCCCGCCACCCGCGACCGGACCGCCGCTCCCGCCCGACCGACCGCACCTCACCGGCCCGGCTCGCCCGCGGCCCGGCGGGTCGCCGAGGCTCCCGCCGTCCGGCACGACGACGTCTCGGCCTTCCGCGAGCGGCTCGCGCACATCTCGACCGTGCCCCGCCTGGTGATCGACACCCGCGGGCGCAGCGTGACCGTCGACGACCGGTCCGTGCACCTCACCTACAAGGAGTTCGAGCTGCTCGTGCACCTCGCGCGGTCGCCCGAGCGACCCGTCACACGCGACGAGCTGCTCGACACCGTGTGGGGCCACGACGCCGTCCGCGAGGGCACGCGCACCATCGACGTCCACGTCCGGCGGGTCCGCGAGAAGCTCGACGTCGGCCACGTCATCACGACCGTGCGCGGCGTGGGCTACCGGTTCGCGACGGCGGCCGAGGTCGTCCTCCAGGGCTGACCGCCGACCGCGCTCAACCCTCGAGCGACCAGGGCCGCGGGAGCCCGAAGAGGCGCGCCACGTCGTTCGCGCGAGGCGGCGTGAGCAGCGAGAGCCGGTGCTTCCAGAGCACGCCGTAGTCGAGCCGCCAGACGTCGCCGCCGTACGTCACGCGGTCGCCCTCGTCGTAGACACCGGGGGACCACGCCGGGACGCACCGCACGCCGTCGACCGGCAGCGTGAACGTCTGGCCGGCCGCCCTGACCGTGACGACGACGCCCTGCTCGCCGACCGTCTGCTCGACGGTGGCCGTCTCGCCCGCCGGGACGGTCACGTTCTCTGTCGGGTCGCCCTGGCTCGTCACGTGGAACCGGACGTCGACGGACGAGTCCCGGTTGTCGAGCAGGATCACGACCGGCGCCGACGACTGCTGCGTGCGCCGGTCGAACGTGCACTCCCCCACCGACGCGACCGACGCCGCGGGGTGCGTGCAGTCGGGCGCGTCGTAGGCGACGTCGTCGGAGGCGGTGAACCCGTCGCGCCAGGCCGTGAGGTGGACCGAGCCGCCGCGGACGTCGCCGTCGTCGTCGCGACCGGCCTTCGTCACGACGTCGACCGAGCCGTGCGCCGGGACGAGCACCGACCGCGCGCCCTCGACCTTCACCCAGACGTCGCGCGACGACCCGTTGGCGAGGGTCACGGTGACGGTGCCGTCGCACTGGGCCGACGCCGAGGCGCTGCCGGCCCAGCGCGCCTCGGACGTGACCTGGACGGACGCGCTCGACGGCGGGGCGCCCCACGCGTCGAACGTCACGCCCACCGTGTCCTGGGCGGACGAGTCGCGCCGGACGTCGACGGTCAGGTCGAGCCGCAGCGTGGCCGTGGCGCCGGGCGCGAGCGAGCGGTCAGCGACGACCGTGCGACCCCAGCCGTGGAAGTCGCCGCGCACGCGGTCGACCGTGAAGCCGTCAGGGAGGTCGAGGCGCGCGACCAGCCCGCGCGCGCGGGCCGTGCCGTCGTTCGTGACCGACGCGGTCACGGACACGTGGCCGGGGTTCGCGACGGTGACGGCGTCGCCGTCGTGCGCGTCGAGCACGGGCTTGCCCGGGCACGGGTTCGCGACGTAGCGCACCGTCTGCGTCGTGGTGACGCCGTCACGCGTGAAGGTCACGTCGACCGAGGCCGAGCGCCCGTGCCGGCCGTCGTACCAGCCGTGGTGGTGGGCCTCGTAGGTCACGGGGACGTCGACGAGCTGGTCGCCGCCGGTGCCGACCTTCTGGGTCACCCCGTTCGCGCTCGCCGTGAACGCGGCGACCGAGCCGTTGCCGACGTCGATCGTAAGCGTTCCCTCGCCAGGGTGCTCCCACCCGACGCACTGGACGGCGCCGTGCGCGGTCGCGGTCGCGCCCGTCCACGGGTCCTCGACGGCGAGCTGCTGAGTCCAGGAGGCGGTCGGGTGCGTCGCGTTCGCGTCCCCCGGGTTCCCGACCGCGAAGGCGACCTGCACCGGCCCCGACGCGGCGCCGTCGCGCGTGGTGAGCGCGAGAGGGAGGCTCGCCTTGTCGCCCGCTGCAAGCGAGCCGACGAGCGTCCACGTGCCGTCGCCGGTCTTCGTCCAGCCGTCGCCCACCCCGACCGCGACGCCGGCGGGCGCCGTGACCGTGGCCGTGACACCCGTCGCAGCGACCGAGCCGGCGTTGGTGACCCTCGCGGTGGTGGCCGTCGTGTCGGGGTTCGCGAGGGTCGTCGAAGCGGCGTCCTCGGAGGAGAGGGAGGGCGCGCACGGGTCGGCGACATAGCTCGCGGACGGCGCGGTGAAGGTCCGGACCGTGCCGTCGACGGTGCGCCGGAACGTCACGCTGACGTCCTGAGCGCCACTGCCCGCGTACGTGACGGCGAGCGGCGCGGACGCCGAACCACCCGAGCCGACCGTGACCGGGTCGCTCGTGACCGCGCCGGTCGTGGCCGTCGCCGAGGCCGCGACGCTCGATCCGTTCGCGACCGGGGCGGTGACGGTCGCGCGGCCGACCTTGTCCGTTTCCGGCCCGGCACACTGCAGCGCCGGCGTGCCGACGGTCGCGCCCTGCCAGGGCTGCTCGACCGTCAGACCGGCGGAGACCGTCGGCGTCGTGCTGTCGGCGACGGCGCCGCGGACCGTCAGGGTCGCCTGGCCGGCGCCGGCGGGCGCGGTCCCCGACGCGCCGCCGGGACCGTCGGCCACGACGTGCGAGGTGAGCGTCGCGGTGCCACCGCTGGGCAGCGAGAACCCGTCCGGGACCCGCCAGACGGTGCCGCCGAACCCGTCGACCGCCGTCCACGCACCACCGCCGCTGACGCTCGTCACGCGGACCCCGTCGGGGACGGTCAGCGCGACCGTCGCGCGGGACGGGGACCCCGCGTCGCCCGTGTTGGTGAGCCCGAAGGCCACGTCGCCCTCGCCCGGGTTCGCGACGGTGACCGCCGAGAGCGCGGACGGCACGAGGTTGGCGCTGTGGACCGTCGGGTCCTGCGGCGCCCAGCTTCCCGTCCACGGCGACGTGTAGCCGTCCGCGGAGATCCGCCACGCGAAGCCGCCGAAGCTGCGCGACTGCGGCGTCATGCTGATGGCCACGCCGACCTGCGAGCCCGGGTCCAGCGAGGCGAGGTGGCACGTCACCGTGGGGCCGGTGTCGGTGCCTGCGGGCGTCACGGCGCACGTGCCGTCGGGCACGTCGAGCCGGAGCGCCGCGCTCACGACGCCGCCGCCCGCACCCCCGGTGCCGCTGGGCAGCAACGTCGCGGTGTCGGCGTCGACCGACTGCGGGAGCTGGACGGTCAGGTCGACGTCGTGCGCCGTGGTGCCACCGCTGTTCGACGCCGTCAGCGACATCTGCGTCGTCGAGCCGACCGTGAAGGTCGGGGCGCCGTCGAGGCCCAGCGCCAGGCTCGCGGGCGCGGCGACCGGCGGGGGCGTGGGGGCAGCGGTCGGCTCGGTCGGGGCGAGGGTCGGCGGCGGCACGACGACGGACGGCGGCATCGTCTGCGCGGCCGACGGGAAGGTCGGCGCGACGGTCGTCGGCGACGTGAGGTCGGGGGCCGTCGGCTCGCTCGACGGCGCCGGTTCGGCAACCGGCGCGGCGGTGGCTTCCGGGCTCGAGAGCGGCACCTCGAGCGACGGCACGGGCACCTCGGCCTCCGGCGACGCCCCCCGGTGCGAGAAGACGCCGAGGCCGGCCGCCACCCCCAGCCCGACGGCCGCCGTCAGCCCGACCGTCACGACGGTGGCCGTGACGGGTGCGGCCGCGAAGAAAGCGGCGAGCCCGGTCGCGCCCGCCGTGGCGCTGCCCCCCGCGCCGGCCGCCGCCGCACCGCCCGTGGCACCCGCGCCCGAGGCGGCCGCGCCGACGCCCGAGCCCACGCCCGAGCCGGTCGCCGCCGCACCGGAGCCGGTCGCCGCCGCACCCGAGCCGGTCGCCGCGCCGGCACCGGCACCGCCCGCGCCCCCGGCGGCACCCGCACCACCTGCGGCGCCCGCACCTGCCATGCCGCCGAGCGGCAGCGCGTGCCCGACGAGCGCCATCGCGCCCGTGCCGAGCACGAGCGGCGCGATCACGCCACGCATGCCGTGGGCGACGTCGCCCAGCTCGAGCACGAGGGCGCGGCAGTCGCCGCAGCCCTCGAGGTGGGCCTCGACCTGCGCCGTCTCGCGCTTGGCGAGACCGCCGCGCACGTACGAGCCGAGAAGCCCGTTGACCGCCTGGCACCCCTCGTCGGCCGTTCCGCTCAGGTGCTGCTGCAGGTACGCCTGGCGCAGGCCCTCGCGGGCCCGGTAGGCGAGCGCGGAGACGCCGTTGGCCGTGAGCCCGAGCAGCGGCGCGATCTGCGCCGGCGTGAGGCTCTCGACCTCCGTGTACCAGAGCACGGCCTGCCAGCGCTCGGGCAGACCCCGATACGCACGGCTGACCACGGACCGCTCGAAGCCCTCGAGCGCGGGCTCCTCCGTCGAGGCGGCCAGCCCGAACGACGACTCGTACATCGTCCAGTCGTCCGTGGGCCGCTGACGCCGGCTGCCCTCGGTCAGCCCGTACGCGGTGTGCCGGACGACGGTGAACAGGTACGCGCGGAACGCGAGGTCGGGCCCGCCGCCCGACTGCAGCACCGACAGCACCTTCGCGAACGCGTCCGAGACGACGTCGTCGGCGTCCGCGGGCCTCGAGACGTACTGTCGCGCGACCGCCGCAGCCGCCGAACTGTGGCGCTCGTAGAGCTCGCCGTAGGCGTGCTTGTCCCCGGCACGAACTGCCGCGATGAGCTCGGCGTCGCTCGCCGCGCTCGAGGTGCCGGGGTCGAGGGCCGTCATTACGGGGTGGTGCTCCAGTCGTCGGACGCCCCCACATCGTAGACGCGCGCGCCACGCGAGACCATGGCCCGAGCGGGCGAAACACGAGAGACGCCTCGATCGGTCCGGGACCGGTTTCACCCGCTCCCGCCGCGTCATGAATCCGTTCCACGTCGGTCTCATCCGCATGACCCATGGACGACTGCCGCCGCTCGAGGCGCCCGCGCAGCGTCTTCGCGACCGCTGGAGGGACGAGAGCCTCGCCGCGGTGTGGCTGCACGACGGCGACTGGTACCACCCTGCGGTGGACGCCCTCGCCGAGGGGATCGTCGAGAAGCGCGACGTCACCGGCGCCGCGGAAAGACTGGGGCGCGCCCGCGCCGCGCTCGGTGTGGGCATCGGCGAGGCGCTGGACGACGTCGCGTGCCTCTACGCCGCGGCGGGGACCGAGCCAGGCCCTGACGTGCTGCGGGCCGTGAGCGTCGGCTGGGTCGTCGGGAACGAGACGGCGCCGGCACCCGTCGGGCTGGTGGACCCGTGGTCCGGGCTGCCGACGCTCGACTACCTGCTGCTGAGGCTGCGCGAGACCTACGGCGAGGCAGGACGACAGGGGAAGGACCCGACGACGACGCACGCCCTCGTGGTGGTCGACGTCGCGGTCGACCAGCTCACGGCGTTCCAACGGCTCGCGCGCGCGGCCGCCATGGGCAAGGTCATGGCCGACTCGTTCGGCGAGGGCCACCCGATGGCCGTCGCCGCGCCGGGGGTCTTCGTCGCGCTCGTGCCACGGGACGCCGAGCTCGGCACGCATGTGACGCTCCTGCGGGCGGCCGTGGACCGCGCCGCGCGGGACCGAGCCGTGTCCGCGGTCGTGCGCCGGCCTCCCCGCGTGTGGGTCGAGGGCCTGCCGGCGTCGGTGGACGACGTCCCGGCCCTGCTCGGGGCCTCCGGCGCCGCCTGAGCCCTGTCCGGGTCAGCGCGGGCTGAACGTGAGGCAGTCCGCGTGGTCTGCGCTCGCAGCCCCCGGGCCCACGCGGACCGACGCCGCGCCGCACTCGAGGTGGTCGTTGTGCGAGCAGTCCGTGCGCTGGCACGCCCCGACGAAGGTCATCACCTTCGGCAGCCCGCCCTTGACGTCCAGCGGGATGAAGGTCGCGCACTCGGCCTCGCCGCTGTCGCGCCCCCCGATGGTGACCGCGGCGGCGTGGCACGCGGTGTGGTCGTTGTAGGAACAGCCGAGCACGGTGCACTCGGTGACCCGGGGCATCTCCATCGTGGCCATGACATCCTCCTGGGCGGCGGTCGGAAGGGCTTCCACGCCCGACGCTATTCCCCGGAATGACATTCCGCCAGCAAGGAAGTGCTGCCTTACCGATGTCATTAACAAATGTTATTCGGTGACATTTCAGTTGCGTAATTCGCGCCCACCCGCGGCGGCGCTGGTCAGAACGGCGACCAGCGGACGAGCGCGCCGCGCTCCTCGACCTCCGGCACGCTGGCTCGGCGTCCGCGCGGCACGATCACCACGTCGCCCGACGACGCCGCGGCGAACACGCGGCGCCCCGGGTCGGCGCGCAGAGCCAGCGCCTCGAGCATCCCCTCGAGGCGCTCGACCCGCTCCTCCAGCGCGAGGATCTTCTTGATCCCCGCGAGGTTGATGCCCTCCTCGTGCGAGAGGCGGTACACCTCGCGCAGCTTGGCGACGTCGCGCGGCGAGTACCGGCGACCGCGCCCCCGCGCCCGCCGGGGCGACACGAGGCCGAGCCGGTCGTACTGGCGCAGCGTCTGCGGGTGCATGCCCGCGAGCGCGGCCGCCTCCGAGATCACGAACCGTGGCTCGTCGTCGTTCACGTCGCGCCTCCTTCCGCGGGCCCGGCCCGGCCGATCACTGCGCCGCGCGCTGGGCGAGGTCCGAGCGCACGTCGTCGTCCGACGTCTGGGCCGCGAACTCCTCGACGGCCTGCTTGGCCGCCTTGGAGAGCTTCTGCGGCACCGCGACCTGCACGGTGACGTAGAGGTCGCCGGTGCCCTTGGCGGTCTTGACGCCGCGGCCTTTGACGCGCAGCGTCCGGCCCGACGGCGTCCCCGACGGGACCTTGAGGCGCACCGTCTGCCCGTCGAGGGTCGGGACCTCGATGGTGGTGCCGAGGGCCGCCTCCGGGAACGTGACGGGGACCGTCATGCGCAGGTTCTTCGGGTTCGCCGGGTCGATCGAGAACACCGGGTGCGGGGTCACGTGGACCGTCACCACGAGATCACCCGCGGGGCCGCCCGTGGGACTCGGCCGGCCCTTGCCGGCGAGCTTGATCTTCTGCCCGTCGCGGACCCCAGCGGGGATGCGCGCGCGCACGGAGCGGCCGTCGACGTCGAACGTCACCTCGGAACCCTCGACGGCCGTGCGGAACGCGAGCGTCGTCGACGCGGCGATGTCCTGGCCGCGCGTCGGCGCCTGCCGCCCGTACGGGCCGGCCGCGCCGCCGCCGAAGAGGCCCGAGAGGATGTCCTCGAAGCCGCCCCCGCCCGCACCTCCGGACGAGTAGCGCACCCGCTGGCCGCCGGGAGCGCCGCCCCCGAACATGCCGCCGAACATGTCCTCGAACCCGCCGGCTCCGGCGCCGCCGCCAGGGCCCCCGGCGGAGAAGCGGGCGCCGCCGCCTGCCATCGCCCGGACCGCGTCGTACTGCTGACGCTGCTCGGGGTCCGACAGGACGGCGTACGCCTCGCCGATCTCCTTGAACTTGGCCTCGGCGCTGGCGTCACCCTGGTTCTGGTCGGGGTGCCACTGGCGCGCGAGCTTGCGGTACGCCTTCTTGATGGCGGCGTCGTCCGCGTCCTTGGGGACGCCGAGAGCCGCGTAGAAGTCCTTCTCGAACCAGTCCTGCCCGGTCACGGCGTCCTCCTCCTCGTTCCGATCGTTCGTGCCTTCCCTCGGTGGGTCAGCTCTCCGGCCCGACGACGGCGACGTTCGCCGGCCGGACCACCTTGTCGCCGATCTTGTACCCGGACTCGATGACGATGCTGATCGTCGTCGAGGTCGCGTCCGCGTCGGCCTGGTGCATGAGCGCGTGGTGCAGGTTCGGGTCGAACTCCTCGCCGACCCGCCCGAACCGCTCGACGCCGTACTTGGCGAGGACGCCGTCGAGCTTGTCCGCGATCGCGGCGAACGGCCCGGTGAGGTCGCCGGCCGAGCGGGCGCGGTCGACGTCGTCGAGCACCGGGAGCAGCGCCACGAGGACGTCCTCGACGCCGCGCGAGCGCGACGCCTCGGACTCGCGCTTGGCACGGTTGCGGTAGTTCACGAACTCCGCGCGCTCACGCTGCAGCGCGTCCAGGTGGGCCGCCGCCTCGGCCTGCGCCGCGGCGAGCTCGGTGTCGACGCCGTCGAGCGCGTCGCCCTGCCCCGGCTCGAAGTCGAGGTGGTCGATGCCCTCGCCGCCCGGGGCGGCGCCGTCGGGCGTGCCCGACGACGCAGCCTGGCGCGGCTCGCCCGTCTCCGGGTCGATCCGGCGCTTGTCGGTGAAGTGGAACGGGGTGCCGGAGGAGGACTCCTCCTCCGGCACGTCCGGGGTGTTCCCTGAGGTCGTCACTTCTTGTCGTCCTCGTCCACGATCTCCGCGTCGACGATGTCCTCGTCAGGAGCGGAGCCCGCGCCCGCGGCGGCGGTCGCGTCGTCCTGGGCCGCACCGGCGTTGCCGGCCGCCTGCTCCTGCTCGGCCGCCGCGTACAGCGCCTGGCCGATCTTCTGGCTCGACGCGCCGAGCTTCTCGTGCGCGGCCTTGACGGCGTCCGCGTCGTCGCCCTCGAGGGCCGACTTCACGGCGGCGATGTCCGCCTCGACCTCGGACGCGACGTCCGCGGGGATCTTGTCCTTGTTGTCGTTGACCAGCTTCTCGGTCGAGTACACGAACGCCTCGGCCTGGTTGCGGGTCTCCGCCTCCTCGCGACGCTTCTTGTCCTCGGCCGCGTGCTCCTCGGCCTCCTTGACCATGCGGTCGATGTCGTCCTTCGGCAGCGCGGAGCCGCCGGTGATCGTCATCTTCTGCTCCTTGCCGGTGCCGCGGTCCTTGGCGCCGACGTGGACGATGCCGTTCGCGTCGATGTCGAAGGTGACCTCGATCTGCGGGACGCCGCGCGGGGCCGGCGCGATGCCGGTCAGCTCGAACGTGCCGAGCGGCTTGTTGTCGCGCGCGAACTCGCGCTCGCCCTGGAAGACCTGGATCAGCACGGAGGGCTGGTTGTCCTCGGCCGTCGAGAAGACTTCAGAGCGCTTGGTCGGGATGGCCGTGTTGCGCTCGATGAGCTTGGTCATCACGCCGCCCTTGGTCTCGATGCCGAGCGACAGCGGGGTCACGTCGATGAGCAGGACGTCCTTGCGGTCGCCCTTGATGACGCCGGCCTGCAGCGCGGCACCGACGGCCACGACCTCGTCCGGGTTGACGCCCTTGTTGGGCTCCTTGCCGCCCGTGAGCTCCTTGACGACGTCCGTCACCGCGGGCATGCGGGTCGAGCCGCCGACCAGGACCACGTGGTCGATCTCGGACACGGAGACGCCCGCGTCGGAGATGACCTTGTGGAACGGGGCCTTGGTGCGGTCGAGGAGGTCCTGCGTCATCTGCTGGAACTGGGCCCGGGTGAGCTTCTCGTCCAGGTGGATGGGGCCGTTCTCGCTCATCGAGAGGTACTGCATGGAGATCGTCGTGCTCGTGGCCGACGACAGCTCCTTCTTGGCCTGCTCGGCAGCCTCGCGGAGTCGCTGGAGCGCGATCTTGTCCTTGGACAGGTCGACGCCCGAGCTGTTCTTCACCTGCTTGATGAGGTGCTCGACGATCCGGTTGTCCCAGTCGTCGCCGCCGAGGCGGTTGTCGCCCGAGGTCGCGCGGACCTGGATGGTGGAGAAGTCGTCCTCGTCCTTGCCGACCTCGAGGAGCGAGACGTCGAAGGTGCCGCCGCCCAGGTCGAAGACGAGGATGAGCTCGTCCTCCTTGCCCTTCTCGAGGCCGTACGCGAGCGCGGCCGCGGTCGGCTCGTTGACGATGCGGAGCACGTTGAGGCCCGCGATCTGGCCGGCGTCCTTGGTGGCTTGGCGCTCGGCGTCGTTGAAGTACGCCGGGACGGTGACGACCGCGTCGGTGACGGGCTCACCGAGGTACTCCTCGGCGTCGCGCTTCAGCTTGCCGAGCACGCGGGCGCTGATCTCCTGCGCGGTGTACTTCTTGTCGTCGATCTCCGCGGTCCAGTCCGTGCCCATGTGGCGCTTGACCGACGAGATGGTGCGGTCCACGTTCGTGACCGCCTGGCGCTTCGCGACCTCGCCGACGAGGACCTCGCCGGTCTTGGAGAACGCGACCACCGACGGGGTGGTGCGCGAACCCTCGGCGTTCGCGATGACCGTGGGCTCACCGCCCTCGAGGACCGCGACGACCGAGTTGGTGGTGCCGAGGTCGATGCCGACTGCACGTGCCATGTGTGTTGCCTCCTGTGTTGCCGAGGTGCGCCCCGGCCGGGTTGAGTCTGCTGCACTCAAGGTAGACACGCCGTCGTCGAGCACGCAAGCTCGCGGCGGCCAAACTTGAGTCTGTCTCGCTCAACCTTGGCGAACTCGGGGGTATTCCCCCGGGCACCGGCGGGAGCGGGCCGCCGTGACGACCTGCCGCGTAGAGCACCCCACCGACCTGGCGGATTCCGTTGTCCGTTCGCGAGAACTGCAACGGAATCCGCCAGGTCGGCGGGCGGCGGGGTCCGCCGAAGTCGAGCCTCAGGCCCTCGTCCATCCGCATGCGAGGGTGTTCGCGTGACTGCTGCGCCCGAGGCGTACCCACCGCCGCCGATCCCCGGCCAGGTGCCGGCACGCGCGCGCCGCGTGAGCGTCGTGACGCACACGGAGGCCACCCATCACGTGGAACACCGGGTCGGCGGCCAGTTCGACTCGAGCCTGACGCCGCATGGGCGACGCGATGCGAACGCGATCGCCGAGGCACTCCGGGCCCGGATCGATCAGTCCGCTCGGGTCACCCTCGCGACGTCCGACCTGCGGCGCGCGCGCGAGACGGCCGCCGTCGTCGGACGAGCGCTCGGCACCGACCCGGTGCTCGACCCGCGGCTGCGCGAGAAGTCGTACGGCGAGGCTGGCGGCCGCCCGCAGGCCTGGCTCGATGCGCGGTTCGTGCCGCACTCGTCTCCGTCACTGAGGCCTGCGAGCGCCGAGCGGCCGGCGGCTCAGTCCACGGGTGCGACCCGGATGAGGTTGCCGTCCGGGTCGGAGATCACGAACGTCCGGCCGAACGGCTCGTCGTGCGGCTCAGCCACGACCGTGACGCCCTTCGCGATCCAGCGCGCGAAGATCGCATCGACGTCCTCGCCCGCGGGCACGGCGACGCAGACCTCGGACGTGCGCGGCGTCTGGGGGACCGACGCGTCCGAGACCCCGGACCAGACGGCGAAGTCCACGCCCGGCGCCACGCGGAACACGATGTAGCCGGGCGTGGTGAGCGTGGGCTCGAGCTCGAAGAGGTCGGCGTAGAAGGCCGCGGCCTTCGGCGCGTCGGCGACGTAGGTGATGAACAGGTTCGGGGCGGTCATCGGTGCTCCTGGGTTCGGCGTGGTGCGGACGAGACCAGGGAATCGAGATATCGCGACAGAACCTGTCATGTTTTCCGCGGAGACTGGGTACGTGAAGTCGTCGCGCCTGCTCAACCTGCTGCTGCTGCTCCAGGTCAGCCCCCGCATGACGACGGGCGCCCTCGCGGAGCGGCTCGAGGTGTCCCGCCGCACCATCCTGCGCGACGTCGAGGCGCTGTCCGCCGCGGGCGTCCCGGTGTACGCCGAACGGGGCCGCACCGGCGGGATCGTGCTGCTCCCCGGGGCACGCCTCAACGTCTCCCACCTCGACCCGCCGGAGCTCGAGGCGCTCGCGCTGGTCGGCCTCGACGCGACCCGTCGCGCCGAGCTCGGGCTGGGGGCCGTCTCCGAGACGGCCGCACGCAAGATCGCCGCCCGGCGGGGCACCGCACCGCCGTCGCTCGCCGACCTCGTCGTCGTCGAGCAGGACGGCTGGTTCTCCGCGGACGGTCCCGCGGCGGTGGACGTCGCCGACCTCGCGCTCGCGCTCCGCGGCGCGAACCGGGTGCGGGTGCGTTACCGCCACAGCGGGACCGCCCGCGAGCGCGACATCGTCGTGGACCCGTACGGCCTCGCAGCCAAGGCGGGACGCTGGTACCTGGTCGCGGACCACGACGGGCGGCCGCACCTGTACGCCCTCACGCGGCTCGTGTCGTTCGACGTCCTCCCCGGGGCAGTCCAGCACCGCGGGGGCGTGACCCTGCGGTCCGCCTGGGACGAGCTCAAGGCGGGGGTCGAGGCTCCGGGCACCGTCGCGGTGACCGCTCGCCTCCGGGCGGACCGGGTCGACCTGGCGCGACGGATCCTGGGCGCGAGGCTCACGGACGCCGGTCCCGCGGTGGACGGGTGGTGCCTCGTCCGGTTCCTGGTCCACCAGGTCGAGGGCGTCGTCCAGCTCCTCCAGTTCGGCGGGCACCTGGAGGTACTGGACCCGCCGGAAGCGCGCCGGCACGTCGCCGAGGTCGCCGCCGCCGTCGCGGCGCGCCACTCCGGTGCGGTCGGCTGACGGCACGGCGTACAGGCGGCCCGTCACCGGACACGCATGCGACCTGCGCTACTCCGCGCGCGGCAGCCCCTGCGCCTGCTCCCACTGCTCCCGAGTGATCTCGTACCGGAGACCCCCGAGCTCGGCGCCCTCGACCGCGAGCATGTCCTCGGGCGTCTCCAGCTTCTCGGTGACGACCATCCCGACCTTCTCCATCACGCGCTGCGACGTGCGGTTCAGGGCCATCGTCTCGCCCCACACCATGCGGACGTCGAGCTCGGTGAACGCCTTGGAGAGCAGGGCCGCGGACACCTCGGTGGCAAGGCCCCTGCCCCAGGCGGCCTGCCGCAGCCGGTACCCGAGCTCGGCCTCGTCAAGAGGCCCGTCGCGCTCGGGACGCAGGCAGAACCAGCCGACGAACGCGTCGTCCGTCGTCTCGTGCGCAGCGAAGACCCCGAACGCACCGGCCCACCGGTCGTAGGCGGCGATGATGCCCGGCACACCGTGGTCGCGGTAGTCCTCCAACGGGGTCGGGACGCCGCCCGAGAGGTAGCGCATGACCTCGGGATCGCTGTCGAGCTCGGTCAGCAGGTCGGCGCCGTCGTCGGCGGCGAAGCGGCGGAGCGTCACGCGCTCGGTCTGCAGGTACGGGTCCATGGCGGCAAGCATCACCCCGCCGGAGCGGGGGAACCACGGTATTTCGGACGTCGCGTCGGGCTCAGAGCAGCTCGACGCTGTCGGCCTGCGGCCCACGGTCGCTCTGACGCACCTTGTACCGGACGCGGTCGCCCTCCTCCAGCACCTCGTTGCCGCGCACGACCGACACGTGCACGAAGAGGTCCTCGCCGCCGGCGTCGGGGGTGATGAAGCCGAAGCCGCGCTCCTCGTCGTAGCGCGCGACCGTGCCCTCGCCGCCGCGCACCGGCGCGCCCGGCGCACCGGGACGGCCCGACCGGCCGCGGTCGTTGCCTCCGCGCCCGCCACCGCGTCCGCTCCCGGAGCCACGCACGAGCTGCACGTTGCGGGCGTTCGGGCCCTTGTCGCCGTCGACGACGTCGAACGTCACGCGCTCGCCCTCGGCGAGCTCGGTCAGCCCTCCCCCGAGCGCGCTGACGTGGACGAACACGTCCCCGCCGCCCGCGTCGGGGACGACGAACCCGAAGCCCTTGACGTCGTCGTACCAGGACACGGTGCCGTCCGCGCCGTCGGACGCGGGCTGCGCGGCCTCGGCCCCGAGCGGGAGCAGGTGGTCCGCCTGAAGGCCCTTCTCGCCCTCGACGATCAGGAACGCCACCCGCTGGCCCTCCGAGACCACGCCGCCCCCGACGATGGCCGAGCTGTGCAGGAAGATCTCCGTGCCGCCGCCGTCGGGCGTGACGAAGCCGTAGCCCTTGGCGGGCTCGTACCAGCTGACGGTTCCCAGCACCCCGAGGGTGGCGTCCGCTGCCCGCTCGCCCGTGACACGGACGTGGCGCGCCTGCGGCCCGCGGTCGCCCTCGCCCACCTCGAACTCGACGGCCTGCCCCTCGCGGAGCTGCTTGGGCCCGTCGCCGCCGACGATCTCGGACGCGTGGACGAACAGGTCCTCGGCATCGTTCCCGAGGTCGATGAAGCCGAACCCTCGGTCGGCGTCGAACCATCGGACAGTTCCCTGGGGCACCGTGGACTCCTTGTCGCAGCAGATGTTGCTACCCCCATTGTCCCCGACCCGGGCAGGCCACGGGACGGCACGCGTGCTCGCCCGGGTCGCCGGCGACGTCGCCGACGCCGCCGACGCCGCCGGGTGGAGCAGGAGGTCGGGGCGCGGCACCGTCGGACGACGGCTCGCAGGGACGCGAGCCCGGTGGCGTCAGGCGCGCTGACGACTCCTCGCCCACCGCCAGATCACGGTGACGACGATCGCGCCGACGATCGAGCCGACGACGCCGCTCGGGCGGAACGCGAGACCGTCGCCGGCGATCAGGCTCGCGAGCAGTCCGCCGACGAACGAGCCGACCAGACCGGCGACGATGGCCATCGTCCAGTCGATGCCCTTCCCCTGCCGTCCGAGGATCAGCTGAGCGAGCGCTCCGACGAGCATGCCGAACAGGATGAGACCGATGATGAGCACGCGCCGAGGTTAGAACAGGTCGGCGCGCGGGGCGCGTCGGGCGACCACGACCGGTGGCGCCTCACGCCCCCTTCACCGCACCGGTCGCTGGCCGGCACCGTGACAGCCGCCGGCCCGAGGGGCCGGCCGCGTAGAATCCTCCGGGCCCGCGACACCGCGACGGGCTCTTCCCCATGCAGGACGGACGCCGCATGAGCGCGCACTCGACCACGTCGGCGGGACACCTCGACGCCACGACCACCGAGCAGACCGGCATCGACGCCGCCGACTTCGCGACCTTCCTGCGCGTCATGGACCAGGTCGCCGTCCTGCCGCAGACGCACACGCAGCACGCAGCCGCTCGACGCGCCTCGTCGGCGCTGTTCAAAGCGGCGAAGAAGCACCGCCGCACCGAGCGACGCCGGGAACAGGCCACGGCGGACGCCGCCGTCTTCGCGGCGACGGCGACCGCGAGCCCTGGGCGGATCGACGACGAGACGAACGGCCTGCCCCTGACGTCGACGTCGACCGGCGCCGTCGCGGGCACCCTGCGCCGCGCGCGCGGCTGCTACGTCTGTAAGCAGGACTACACGGTCGTCGACGCGTTCTACCACCAGCTCTGCCCCGACTGCGCGGCGCTGCACCACGCCAAGCGCGACGCCCGCACCGACCTCAGCGGACGCCGGGCCCTGCTGACCGGCGGCCGCGCCAAGATCGGCATGTACATCGCGCTGCGACTCCTTCGCGACGGCGCGGACCTCACGATCACGACCCGCTTCCCCCGCGACGCCGTCCGGCGGTTCAGCGCGATGGAGGACTCCGGCGACTGGCTGCACCGGCTGCACGTCGTCGGGATCGACCTGCGCGACCCCGCGCAGGTCGTGGCGCTCGCGGACCACGTCGCAGCGCAGGGACCGCTGGACGTCCTCATCAACAACGCCGCGCAGACCGTGCGCCGCTCGCCCGGCGCGTACACGCGGCTCGCCGACGCCGAGCAGGCCCCCCTGCCGGCCGAGGCCGCACGCATGATCACGACCTTCGGCCACACGAGCGACGCCCACCCCCGCGCGCTCGCCGGTTCCGTGAGCGAGCTCACGAGCCCCGCGCTCGCGATCGAGCGGGCGGCCCGCGCCGCCGACGAGCTCACGGCGCAGTCCCTGACCGCGGAGGCCGCGAGCCTCGAGCGGCTCGTAGCGGGGACCTCGATCGACGCCGGCGGGCTGATCCCCGACGTGGCCACGACGAACAGCTGGGTCGCCACCGTCGAGCAGGTCGACCCGATGGAGCTGCTCGAGGTCCAGCTGTGCAACCAGACCGCGCCGTTCATCCTGATCAGCCGTCTGCGTCCCGCCCTCGCCGCGTCGCCCGCCCGGCGGACGTACATCGTGAACGTGTCCGCGATGGAGGGGGTGTTCTCGCGCCGCTACAAGGGCCCGGGGCACCCGCACACCAACATGAGCAAGGCCGCGCTGAACATGCTGACACGCACCAGCGCGGAGGAGATGCTGACCGACGGCATCCTCATGACCGCCGTGGACACCGGGTGGATCACGGACGAGCGGCCCCACACCACCAAGGTCCGGCTCGCGCAGGAAGGCTTCCACGCTCCGCTCGACCTGGTCGACGGCGCGGCGCGGGTCTACGACCCGATCGTCCGGGGCGAGGCCGGCGAGGACCTGTACGGCTGCTTCCTCAAGGACTACGCGCGCTCCCCGTGGTGAGCGCGCGTCGGCAACCCGTCCTCGCCCCAGGAGGGCCACGGAGGGAACCTGGGCGCGGGAGACCTACGTCAGCCCGGCGGTGCTCTCCCGGACGGTGAGCCGGTGCGGCACGACGATCCGTTGCGCCGCGGCGCTCGCGGCCGTGCCGAGGCGGTCGGCCAGGCACTGCAACGCTCGGGCCGCGATCTGGGGCTTGTCCGGGGTCACCGTCGTCAGGGACGGCACCGCGTACCGCCCGTCCTCGATGTCGTCGAAGCCGACCACCGCGACGTCGTCCGGCACGCGCAGCCCGCGACGGAGGATCGTCCGCAGCGCCCCCAGGGCCAGCCCGTCGCTGAAGCAGAAGACGGCGTCCGGCGGCGTGGGACGCGCGAGGAGCGTCTCCATGGCACGGACGCCCTCGTCCCGGTGCAGCGTCGACACCGCGATCTCGAGGTCGCTGTCAGGCCTCATGCCTGCCTCCGACAACGCCAGCCGGTACCCGTCGAGCCGGTGCGCCGCGGTCGCGTTGGTCAGGTGCGGCTGCAGGCCCACGGCAGCGACGCGTCGTCGGCCCATGCCGATCAGATGAGCGGTGGCCGCGCGCGCCGCGGCGACGTTGTCGACCGTCACGTGGTCGGCGAGGCCCGCGGGGTCGCGTTCGCCCAGCACCACGAGCGGCCGTCCGCCGACGCGCCGCAGCACCTCCTCCGGAGCGAGCGACCAGGGACTCACCAGCAGCCCGTCGAGCCCTCGCCGCTCGGTGTCGTCGAGGAGCTGGCGCTCGCCCTCCGCGGTCCCCCCGGACTGCTCGACGAGGACCGTCCACCCGCGTTCGCGGGCGGCGTCGACGACGAGGCCCGCGAGCTCGGCGAAGTACGCGGAGGTGAGCTCGGGGACCACCAGGCCGACGACGCCGGTGCGGCCGCCGCGGAGCTGGCGCGCCGCGAGGTTGGGGCGGTACTGCAGCTCGTCGAGGACCCGCTGGACGCGCTCCCGGGTCGCGGGCGCCACGGGTCCGGCGCCGCTGATGACGTTGGACACCGTCCTGACCGAGACGCCCGCCCTCGACGCGACGTCCCGCAAGCTTGCTGCCACTTCCTCGCCCCTCCCCGGTGCCCGTCCCGACATCCTGCCACGGCCTCGCCGCACGGTCTTGCCACGTGGCATGCCACGTGGCAAAGTGAGGGCCGCACCGCTCGACGACGACGGACGAAGGAAGGTCACCGATGACCGAGACGACACGCACCTCCCCCACCCCCGATGAGCTCACCGAGGCGATCTACCGAGACGGGATCGTCGGCTGCAAGCAGGCGTTCTCGACCGCGTGGGCCGACCGGCTGCGCGAGGACGTCGAGGCAGCCTTCGAGGAGGCCCGGTCCCGCCCAGACGGCGCCGTCGGACGTGGCCCGAACCGCTACTACGTCGAGATCCACCCGGAGCAGATGCGGGGTTTCGTGGACCTCGTCGACCACCCCTGGGTCCGTCAGGTCTGCGAGGGCGTCCTCGGCCCGGACTACACGATCGTCGAGCTCGGCTTCGACGTCCCCTTCGCCGGCGCCGTCAACCAGCCCTGGCACCGCGACTTCCCGGCACCCGAGGAGACCCGGCGCGACCGGCGCCTCACGTCGCTGGCGATCAACGTGACCGCCGTCGACACGGACGAGGACATGGGCCCGTTCGAGATCGCCCCGGGGACCCAGTTCGACGACGGCGCCGACTTCGAGCACGAGATGTTCCCGGACAAGTCGACGTACGGGCGCTTCGAGGAGCGCGCCGTGCGCAAGTACCCGCAGCGGGGCGACATCTCGGCACGGTCGGCGTTGACGATCCACCGGGGGACGAAGAACCTCTCGGAGAGGTCCCGTCCGGTCCTCGTGCTCGGGGTCGACGCGCCCGGGGCCGGGAACGCCGAGCACCACGACCTCGCCGTCACGAAGGCGTACTGGGACACGCTGCCCGCCCGGGTCCGGGCGCACCTGTCCTGCCCGGTCGTCGACGAGCTCACACCGATCACGCAGAAGCACACCATCGAGGGGCTCGTCATGGGCGAGGCCTGACCCCGGACGGCCGGGCAGGGCGAGATCAGCTCAGCGAGCGCACCACGCGTGCCGGGTTGCCGACGGCGACCACGTTCGCGGGCAGGTCGCGCACCACCACGGACCCCGCGCCGACGACGGTGTTCTCCCCGATCGTCACGCCGGGGCACACGATGACGCCGCCACCGAGCCAGACGTTGTCGCCGATCGTGATGGGCCGCCCGCCCTCCCACCCGGCCCGACGCCGCTCGGGGTCGGTCGGGTGCGTGGGCGTCAGGAGCTGGCAGCCCGGTCCGATGAGGACGTCCTCGCCGATGGTGATCCGCCCGACGTCGGCGCACTGGAGCCCGTAGTTCACGAACGACCGCGCGCCGATGTGGGTCTGGTAGCCGAGGTCGCAGTAGAACGGCGGCCGGATGTCGGCACCCTCCCCGAACGTCCCGAGCAGCTCGGTGAACAGGGCGCGACGCTCGGCGTGGTCGAGCGGGTGCAGCGCGTTGATCCGGTGCTGGAGGTCGGCACGACGGCGGACGTCGGCGGCGATCTCCGGGTCGTCGGCCTGGTAGTCGTCGCCGGCGAGCATGCGCTCGCGCATCGTCCGGGTGTCCTCGGCGGCGCCGGTCTTCTCAGTCATCCGGACACTGTAGGAGACCGGCGAGGGCTCGCGGCCTAGCCTGGGAGGGAGGCGGACGGCCGGCGCCCGCCCATCCCTGCGGAGGCGTGCCATGGCGCACGGAGACATCACGCACATCGAGATCCCGGTCACCGACCTGGCGCGAGCCACGGAGTTCTACCAGGGGCTCTTCGGCTGGGAGATCTCGGCACCGCCCGGCTTCGAGGACTACCCCATGTGGCGGGCCCCGAACCAGATCAGCGGCGGCGCTCTGATGCAGCGAGCGGAGGGGTTCACCCAGCCACGCAGCTTCGTCGAGGTGGACTCGATCGACGACGTCCTGGCCCGCGCGTCGGCGCTCGGCGCCACGGTGGTCCAGGAGAAGGCCGAGATCACGCCGACCAGCTGGTGGGCGGCGTTCACCGACGCCGACGGGAACGTCGTCGGGCTGTACGAGGGCACCACGGACACCTGACCGGGCCGACCGCTCGGTCGTCGAGCCCCACGGACGCACGCCGAGGGGCCAGGGGCTCTGCGTGCCGACATCACCGCCCGTCGCCGGGACGGCCAGCCCTAGAATCGTTTCGATCCCCATGACCGAGACCCTCCCGCCTGCCCGGCCCTCCGCAGCCCTCGACGCGCCGCCCGTGAGCGAGCGCCGTGCCACCGTGATCCTCCTCGCGATGGCGCTGTCGACGTTCCTGTTCGTCACCGTGGAGTCCCTGCCGTCGGGCCTGCTCACGCTCATGGCGCCCGACCTCGCCCGGTCGACGTCGCAGATCGGGCTCCTCGTCACCGGGTACGCGCTCGTCGTCCTGGTGGCGTCCGTCCCCCTCGCGCACTGGACGCGCGGCGTCCCGCGACGCTGGGTGCTGTCGGCGTGCGCGGCGCTCGCCGCGGTCTCGACGCTCTGGGCCGCGCTCGCACCCGCCTACGAGCAGCTGCTCGCGGCCCGGCTCGTGACGGCGGCCGCGCAGGCGCTGTTCTGGGTCGCGGTCGTCCCGGCGACGACCGGCCTGTTCCGCCCCCTCGTGCGCGGCCGGGTCATGGCCCGGCTCGCGATCGGCAACTCGCTCGCGCCCGTGCTGGGCGTCCCCGCGGGCACGTGGCTCGGCGAGCACTCGTCGTGGCGCTGGACGTTCGCGGCGGTCGCAGGGCTGTCGCTCGTGGTGACCGTCGTCGTCGCCGTGCTGTTCCCCACGATCCCCCCGGCCGCGGGCGGGGCGAGCCGCGCCCCGCACCCGAGCGGGTCGCGGTTCGGCTTCCAGATGGTGACGACGGTGCTCGTGGTGACCGGTGCGTTCGGCGTCATCACGTTCGTCACGCAGTACCTCATCGACGTCGCCGGGTTCACCCAGGACGCCATGCCACGGCTGCTGCTCCTGCAGGGCGCCGCCGGCGTGGTGGGGGCGCTCGTCGTCGGGCGATTCCTCGACGCGCGGCCCGTCGGGGTGGTCCTCGTCGGGATGAGCCTGCTCGTGGTCGCGCTCGTCTGCCTGTGGGCGTTCGGCGAGCACCCTGCCGCCGCGGTCGGCTCGCTCGCGCTGTTCGGCTTCGCGTTCTCGACGATCCCGCCCGCGCTGTCGCACCGGGTCATGCTCGTCGCTCCCAGGTCGACGACCATGGGGATGGCGGTGTCGTCGTCGCTGTTCAACCTGGGCATCGCCTCGGGCTCGGGTCTGGGCGCCGCCCTCGTGGCGGTCGTCGGCGTGCGGACGGTCCCGCTCGCCAGCGCGGGCGCGGTGCTCCTGGCGCTGCTCGTCTCCCTCGCGGAGGAACGGTTCAACCCGCCGCTCGCGGTCGGGCGGTCGCTCACCTGAGCCCGGCGGCCCCCGGACGGCGCCGCGAGGTGTCGCGCGCCCGTGGCAGGCTCGAGGCATGTCGGCAGCGCAGACGCTCCAGGCCCTCACGACCGCGATCGACGAGCACCGGTGGGACGACCTCCCGGCCCTCCTCGACCCCGCGTTCACGTGCCGGTACGTGCACACGGGCGAGACGCTCGACCGCGACGGCTGGGTGCGGCTCAACGCCGAGTACCCGGGCTTCGAGCGCCTCGTCGTCGAGGACCTCGTGGCCGACGGCGACCGTGCCGTCTGCCGGGCGCACGTCACCGGGCGGTCGGACGGCCGGCTGGAGCACTTCGAGGTCGCGACGTTCGTGACGGTGCGCGGCGGGCTCGTCGTGGAGATGACCGAGGTGTGGACGGACGTCGGGCAGGAGGCGCCTCCCGGCACCCGCCCGAGCGTCCCGCCCGCCGAGGGGTGAGGGACGCCCCGTGAGCCCGGGCGCCGGCGCGGCAACCGCAGACCACAATGTCCCCATGCCGACCGAGCCCGCCGCCTCCGCGCGCCCGCGGTGGGGCGGCCGGCTCGCGCTGAACCTGGCCGTCCTGGCGCTCGCGGCGTTCTGGACGACGCGGGTCGCCGGCGTGTCCGGCTGGGCCCGGGTCGCCGTCGGGGTGGCGCTCGCCCTCTGGCTCGCGCGCGCGGTGCTCGACGCCGCCCGGGCGCACCGCGGCCGCCCCACCGGCCGCGCCGACCTCGCCCTCGCGACGGGCACCGCGCTCACGGGGGCGCTCGCTGCGAGCGCGTCGGACGGCGTCGGGTCGCTCGTCGCCGCCGTCGCGCTCGCGGTCGTGGTCGGCTCGCCGGCGGTTCCGTCGGCCGCGGCGACGGTGGTCGGCCTTCTGACCGTCGCCGCGCTGGGCGTCGGCGCCGTGCTCTCGCCGCTCTCCCTCGTCGCGTTCCTCAGCCTCCTCGCCGGGCTGGCGCTCGGCTCGCTCGCGGGCCTGAGCACCCGCCAGTCGCGGTCGGCGCAGCGGCAGCGTGTGCTCGTGCACGCCCAGGAGGTCGCGCTGCGGGACGAGGCGGCCCGTGTCGCGCTGGCGCGAGACCTGCACGACGTCCTGGCCCACAGCCTCGGCGGCATCGTCGTGCAGCTCGACGCCGTGCAGGCGCAGCTCGAGGCGGGAGACGTCGGGCCGGCGACCGAGCGGGTCGGGCGCGCGCGGGAGCTCGCCGCGGGCGGGCTGCGTGACGCCCGCGGTGCCGTGGCGGCGCTCCGCGACCCCGCGGCGCGCGGGCTCGCGGGACCGACGACGACGCTCGTCGACGCCGTCCGGGACCTCGTGGTCGCCGAGCGCTCGCTGGGCGCGACCGTCGGGCTGCGCACGACACCGCCGGGATCGACGGGGGCAGGGCTCCCCGCGGCCGTCACCACCGCGCTCGTCCGAGCGACGCAGGAGGCGCTCACCAATGCGCGCTCCCACGCACCGGGGACGCGGGTCGAGGTCGCGCTCCGCACCGGGCCCGACGACGTCCGCCTCACCGTGACCAATCCGCTCCCCGCCGAGCCGGGTGACGGCGGAGTCGGCGGCTTCGGGCTGCGCGGGATCCGCGAGCGGGTCGGCGCGCTCGCGAGCGGCGCGACGGCGAGCGCCGGACCGGTGGACGAGTCGTTCGTGCTGGACGTCGTTGTGCCGCTCGGCGCCGGACAGGGGGACCGATGACCGACGGGACCTCGCTCCGCCCCGACGTGGCTGCTGCGCGCGTCCGTGTGCTCGTCGCCGACGACCAGGCGATCGTCCGCGACGGCCTCGTGACGCTGCTCGGGCTGGCGCCCGACGTCGACGTCGTCGGGCAGGCCGCGGACGGCGCGGAGGCTGTCGCGGAGGCCCTGCGGCTCGGCCCGGACGTCGTGCTGATGGACCTCGACATGCCCGTCCTCGACGGCACCGCGGCGACCGCCCGGCTGGCCCGAGACGCACCGGACGTGGCGGTGCTCGTGCTGAGCACGTTCGGGGACCGGCCTGCGGTCGCCGCGGCGCTCCGGGCCGGCGCGCGCGGGTACCTCACCAAGGACGCCGACCGGCGCCAGCTCCTCGACGCCGTCCGGGCCGTCGCGCACGGCCAGGCCGTCTACGGCGGCGCGGTGGACGCGTTGCTGCGGGACGCCGTCGTCGGGGAGGGCGAGCCGGCGGCGCCCGACGACGCCCCCGCGGACCGCCTGCGAGCGCGGTTCCCGGCGCTCACGCCGCGCGAGGCGGAGGTGCTCGCGCTGATCGCGGAGGGCGCCGGGAACCGGGAGATCGCGCGCCACCTCGTGATCGGCGTCTCGACTGTGAAGAGCCACGTCAACGCGATCTTCGCGAAGGTCGGCGCCCGCGACCGTGCGCAGGCGATCGTGCTCGCTCGCACGCCCTGACCGGGTCCACCCGTCTCCACCCGAGGTTCCGCCCTCGGGTGGTTCGCGCGGGCCGCACATCCCGCGACGCTGGCGCCATGACCTTGACTGCGACCCCGGCGGCGGCCGACGCCGCGACGGCCCACGCCGCGGAGCTGCTCGTGGGCGTCCTCGTCGTGGTGGGGGTGGTCGTGCGGCAGCTGCGCGTCCGCCGGCTCGACCCGCGCTCGACCGTCGCCTGGGTGGTGCTGGGCGTCGGCGCCGTCGTGACCTTCGCAGCCCTGGACGACCACCCCGTCACGACGAGGGACGTCGCGCTGCTCACCGTGAGCGCCGCGGTCGGTGGGGTGCTCGCGGTCGCCCGCGCGTACACCGTGCGGGTCTGGCGGACCGACCGCGGGGTGGTGCGCCAGGGCGGCGTGTCCACGGCAGTCCTGTGGGTCGTGTCGATCGGGCAGCACCTGCTGGTCGACGGGAGGGCCGACGACCGGTCGCTCACGGACGCGTCGCTGCTCGCCTACCTGGGGTTCGTGCTGCTCGTCCAGAACCTCGTCCTGGTGGCGCGCGCCCGTCGGGAGGGCCTCCTGGTCAGCGAGCCGGCGGGGCCGGCTGCTCCGCGTCGCTGACGCGCCCGGCGAGGGTGGTGGCGGCCCACGACGCGAGGAGCTGGACCCCGTCCGCGGACGCGGAGCCGGGGACCGCCGTGTAGACGTTGAGCTGGAGGCCGGGGTCCGCCGGGAGCACCAGCGCCTCGTAGTCGAGCTCCAGCAGCCCGACGACCGGGTGGTGGAAGACCTTGGTGCCGCTGCGGTGGGACCGGACGTCGTGCGAGGCCCACATGCGGCGGAAGTCCTCGCTGCGGGTCGACAGCTCGCCGACGAGCTCCATGAGGTGCCGGTCGGACGAGCTCCGGCCCGCCTCCGCGCGCAGGACCGCGACGGCGTCGTGCGCCATGCGGTCGGCACGGTCGCCCCAGAACGCGCCCGCGCCCTCGGGGTCGAGGAAGTGGAACCGCGCCACGTTCAGCGGGCGGCCCGGGACGCGCGACGGCGACTCGTACAGCGGGGCGTAGAGGGCGCGGCCGAGCAGGTTCGCGCCGAGGACGTCGAGCCGCCCGTTGCGCACGAACGCCGGCGTGTGCTCGAGCGAGTCGAGGATCCGCTGGACGACCGGACGCAGCACGGGCGCCGGGGTGCGCCGCGTTCGGGAGCGCGCGGCGCCCGACCGGTGCGCCGCACGGGCGAGGTCGAACAGGTGGGTCCGCTCGGCGTCGTCGAGCCGGAGAGCCTCCGCGAGCGCCTCGAGGACCTCCTCGGACGCGCCCGCGAGGTTCCCCCGCTCGAGCCGGGTGTAGTAGTCGACGCTCACGCCCGCGAGCATCGCGACCTCCTCGCGGCGCAGCCCGGGCACGCGCCGGTTGCCGCCGTACGCGGGCAGACCGGCCTGCTCCGGGGTGATGCGGCCTCGGCGCGACACGAGGAACTCACGGGTGTCGGCTCTCAGGTCCATGTCGTCGACGGTACGACGACGGCGCGCGGCGAGGGAGGTCCTGCCAGTACCGGGTAGGCCGTGCACTCCCACGGCGCGCCTGCCGTCCCTAGTGTCGAGGCATGACCACGACGCTCCCCACCCTGACCTTCAACAACGGCGTCACGATGCCCGCTCTCGGGTACGGCGTCTTCCAGACGGCACCCGACGAGACGGTCGCCGCCGTCCGCACCGCCCTCGACGCCGGGTACCGGCACGTCGACACCGCCGCCGCGTACGGCAACGAGCGGGAGGTGGGGCGCGCGATCCGCGAGTCCGGCCTGCGCCGCGACGAGGTGTTCGTCGAGACGAAGGTGTGGGTCTCCGACTACGGCTACGACCAGACCCTGCACGCCTTCGAGAAGTCCGCCGGCAAGCTCGGCCTCGACCAGCTCGACCTGCTGATCCTCCACCAGCCGGCGCCGATGCGGTTCGACGCGACGCTCGACGCCTACCGGGCCCTCGAGAAGCTGCTGGCGGACGGCGCGGTCCGCGCGATCGGCGTCAGCAACTTCATGCCCGAGCACCTCGACGCGCTGCTCGACGCCACCGACGTCGTCCCGGCGCTCAACCAGGTCGAGCTGCACCCGTACTTCCAGCAGCCCGCGGTGCAGGCCGCCGACGCCCGGCACGGCATCGTCACGCAGGCCTGGTCGCCGATCGGGGGCATCACGTTCTACCCGGGCTGGGGCGGCGACGACCGGCGCAGCACCCTCGACGACCCGACGGTCGGCGCGATCGCCGCGGCCCACGGCCGGACGCCCGCGCAGGTCATGCTGCGCTGGCACCTCCAGGAGGGGCGCTCGGCGATCCCGAAGTCGGTGACGCCCAGCCGCATCGCGGAGAACCTCGACGTCACCGGGTTCGAGCTCAGCGCCGACGAGGTCGCGTCCATCGACGCCCTCGACACCGGGCACCGCAGCGGCCCCGACCCCGAGGTCGAGCGCGACCGGTTCGACCTCGTCATCCCGGAGGCGTGAGCCGGCCGACGTGACGGGGGAACGTCGCCCACACCGTCTTCGTGGCCTGCTGGTGGTACCAGCCCATCGCCTCCGAGAGCCGCCGCGTGAGGTACATGCCGATCCCGCCCTCGCCGATGCCCCGGCCCGTCGCGAACACCGGCGAGCGCTCGAGGTCGTGGTCGGTCACCTCGAGCAGGAACTCGGTCCTGCTCCGCGACAGCGTCACCGTCGTGGGCGGGAGGCCGTGCTCGATCGCGTTCGTGGCGAGCTCCGACGCGATCAGCACGAGGCGGTGGGGCACGTCGTCGAGGTCCGTGCCCTGCGCGTGACCCTCGGAGGTCAGCGCCGCCATCAGCCGCGCGCGGAGGGTCGAGAGCTCGGCCGCCGAGTGCAGCTCCCACGCGCAGACGGTCTCGAAGTCGGCGGGAGGCCGTGCGTCCGCGACGGGGGCGTCGTCCTGCGGCACGGCGGCCTGCCCGGCGTCGAGCGCAGTCTCGGTGCGTCGGCCGGCAGCTCGGGGTGGCATGGGTCGGTCCTCTCGTCGTCCTCGGGATCCCCGCCAGCCTGACATCGCCCACGCAGTTAGGCACCTCCCGACCGGCGGGACGTCGTGCTTGCAGGGGACGCGTGTCCAGACACCAGGTCGTCGCGGGTCTCCTCGTCGACGACGGCGCCGTCCTCCTCGCGCTCCGATCCGCCCACCGCCGGTGGTTCCCCGGGGTGTGGGACCTGCCCGGCGGCCACGTGGAGCCGGGCGAGGACCCCCGCGACGCTCTGGTCCGCGAGCTGGGCGAGGAGCGCGGGGTCGGCGCCGTCGTCCCCGCGGAGCCCGCCGCGCGCGTGGTGGGCGACGACGACGACCTCGCCGTCGACCGCGTCGACCGGTGGGACGGGACCCCTCGCAACCTCGCGCCCGACGAGCACGACGAGCTGCGGTTCGTCACGCCCGACGACGCCCGCAGCCTCCTGCTCGCGGACTCTCACCTGCTCCCGACGGTCGAGCGGATCCTCGCGGGCGACCGCCCGGCGACCGCTCGGCCAGCGCCCAGGCGCGCCGGGGGTTGGTGCGCAGGGCTGCGCCGACGACGTCCTGCCCGACGGCCGAGGTGAGCATCGGCGCGGTTCGCTCGAGCAGGCTCGCGGCGTGCGGACCGTCCGCCGCGGCGGCGGGCGTGGTGGTGTCGGACCCGAGCAGCAGGCGCCCGACCAGACCGTGGTCGGTGAGGGCCTCCACCCGCGCGACGAGCGCGCGCTCCGGCACCCCCGATCCAGGGGCAGGCGCGTCGAGGCAGACCCACGCGCCCGCTGCGGCGGCCTCGACCACGGCAGGGACGGCCGCGTTACGACCCAGGTGCCCCAGGACGACCCGGCCGGCGGGCAGACCCACGGTCCCCAGCACGTCGAGCACCGCGGGCCCCGAGCGACCCTCGTCGAGGTGGACCGAGACCGTCACCCCCGTCGCCAGGGCCACCTCCGCGGCGGCCTCGAGATGGTCCCGCTGGTAGCGGTCGAGGCCGCCGGGTCCCGCACCGAGCTTGATCAGCCCGCATGACCGCACGACGACGTCACGGGAGAACAGGGCCACCAGCTGGTCGCGCGAAGCTGATGGCACGGGGTGCGACGGCGGGTAGAGCCGGGCCAGGTGGCGACCGGTGGCGGCGACCACGTGGACGCCGGTCGCGCGGCTGAGACGGGCCAGGGCGTCGAGGCGACGTCCCAGCCCGGCGGGGGTCCACTGGACGACCGTCCGGCCACCTGCGGCGTGGAAGTCGCTGGCGCGGCGCGCGGCGTCGTCCGGGTCGTCGAGCTCGACCCCGCGTTGCGCCGGGGCGTGGATGAACAGGTGGTCGTGCGAGTCGGTGAGGCCGAGCGACCCGGCCGGCACGTCGCCGAGGACGGTCCGGGCCCTGGCGTCGTTCACCCGCGGTCCTCGGCAGCGACGGCTGCGAGCCGACGGAGCGAGGCGAGGACGCGCGGCAGCCCGACATACGGGACGAGGTGGACGAGCGCCTCCGCGACCTCGTCGGTCGGCATGCCGATCCGCAGGCTCGTGCGGAGGTGCCCGTCGAGCTGGGGATCGACCCCGCCGAGGGCCGTGAGGGCGGCGAGGTTGAGGAGCTGACGATCGCGGAGCGTGACGCCGGGGCGTTGGTACGTCCCGCCGAAGACGGCTCCGACGATCCACTCGTCGAACCCGGGCGCTGCCGCGGCGACGGTCTCGCGCCACGCCCTGGTCGTCGCCTCGTCCTGCAGCTCGGTGAGGGTCCGCGTCCCTGCCTCGAGATCGAACGTCATCTTGGGACCTCCTTCTTGGTAACGGTTCGAGCGTTACAGAACGTAATGCTTGATCCGTTACCCTGGCAAGGTGGAGAAGACCGAGTTCCGGACCGACGGCGGCGCGACCTGGCTCAACCTGCTCGCCACCCGAGGGCAGAGCTTCGGGGCGCACCCCGTCGAACGGCTGCCCGACGCGGCGGCGGCCGCCGCATGGCTCCAGCTCGTCGGCCTGCCGCCCGACGCACCGCTGGAGGGCGCGGAGCTCGCAGCGCTCGTCTCGCTCCGTGAGGCGCTGCGCGAGCTCGCGATCGCTGCGGTCGAGGACCGCCCAGCCTCCCCGGAGGCGCGCCGACTGGTCGGCGAGCACGCAGCGACAACGCTCCCCCACGTCGCCGCCGGCGACGCCCGCGTCCCCGTGCCCGTGCCCGAGAGCCTCGGCGCGATCGCGGCGCAGGCCCTCGTCACCCTCGCCGGGCCCGACCGGCACCTGCTGAAGGAGTGCGCGGAGGCGGACTGCCGATGGGTCTTCCTCGACCCCGCAGGCCGCCGCCGGTGGTGTCCCAACCCGGCCTGCGCGACCCGGGGCCGGGTGCGCGCGCACCGCGCCCGCGCCACGGCCGCCGACGCCTGACCCTCAGGCGCCGGGCGTCGCTCGGGGCTGCAGGCCCCGCAGGTAGATCTCGATCATCCACTCGTGCTGGCCGGCCACGTCGAACGGGGCGCCCGCGGGCAACGCCCGGGTGACCATCCCCAGCCCGACGACGAAACGCACTGCCGTCACGTCCTCGCTGACCACGCCCGCACGCCGGACGACATCCAGCACGGATTCCACGCCCGAGAGCGCCTCCTCGCGCATCTGCACGAGCTCCGACGAGCGCGGTGCGGTGCGAAGGAAACCCGCGAGCTCCGGCAGCAGCGCGCCCAGGCGCAGCTCTGCGAGCGCCCGGACGAACGGTGACCAGCCGGCCACGGGGTCCGCGACCACGCGCGGACGGTGTTCGTCGACGAGCGCGTGCACCCGATCACGCCCGTCGAGGACGACCGCGACGAAGAGCTCCTCGCGGGTCGGGAAGTTGCGGTAGAGCGTCGCGATCCCGACGCCCGCCTCGTCGGCGATCGCGGTGAGCGGGACGTCGGCGCCGTCGGTGGCGACGAGCTTTCGTGCAGCCGCCACGACGGCGCTCCTGTTGGCTCGAGCGTCGGACCTCACGGCTTCCTCCCTCGGTCGCCCCCGTGGTCAGGGTCACACGATCGCGATCTTGTTGCTCCGATAAACGGAGTATTACACTCCACTTGAAACGGAGACAAGCCCTCCACTTAAGGATTCCGCATGACGACCACCACTCCCTCCCCGACCACCTCGCCGACGACCGCCAGCGCGCCGCGGACCCCCGAGCCCGGACACCCGGCGCCGCGGGTGCTGCTCGGGCTCGTCGTCGCCCTCGCTGCCGCGATCGGCCTCATGGTCCTGGCGTTCGGCGCCCCGGCCGTGAACTCGGGCGCCCACGACCTCCCGCTCGCCGTCTCCGGCCCGCCGGCCGCGATCGACGGGCTCACCCACGCCCTCGACACGGCCCAGCCCGGCGCGTTCGACGTCACCGCACACACCGGCGCCGACGACGTCACGTCGGCGATCGAGGACCGCGACGCGGTCGGCGGCATCGTGCTCGACCCGTCCGACCCGACCCGGGTCACCGTGGAGGTCGCCTCGGCGGCAGGAACCCCGTACGCCCCGCTGCTGCGGGCCGTCGGGGCCTCCCTCGCGGCGAAGGGCGACACCGTCACCTACACGGACGTCGTCCCCCTCACCGCCGACGACCCGACGGGCGCCGGGCTGACCGCGCTGGCCCTCCCCATCATGTTCGGTGGGATGGCCTCCGCGGTGACCCTGGTCAACGTGGCCCGGCGCAGCCGGGTGCGGCGCGTCGTGGCGTCGCTCGCGTTCTCGGTCCTCGCGGGCATCACCGCGACCGCGGTCCTCCAGCTCTGGCTCGGGTCCGTCGACGGGTCGTTCTGGCTCACCGCCGCGGGCATCGGCCTCGGTGTCGCGGGCGTCTCTCTCACCGTCCTGGGCCTGGAGTCGCTCCTCGGCTACGCCGGGCTGGGCCTCGGCGCCGTCCTCATGCTGTTCGTCGCCAACCCGCTCTCGGGGATCGCGACCGGCGCGGCGTGGCTGCCGCACCCGTGGGGCGAGATCGGCCAACTCCTGCCCATCGGGGCGGCCGGCACCCTCACGAGGTCGGCCGCGTTCTTCGACGGTGCGGGCGCCGCCCAGGCCGTCGTGGTGCTGGTCGGCTGGATCGCCCTCGGCCTGGTCCTCGTCGCCCTCTCGGGGCTGCGGGCGAGGCGCCGGCAGCGCTCGGCGCCCGCGGCCGCCGTCGAGCCGGAGCCCACGCCCGCGCCCGCAGCCTGAGGCCCCGCGGCGGCCGGTGGCACGACCGTCCGTCCGCGGCGACGATGGTCGGGCCCGACAACCGACGACGCCCCGCAGGAGGCAACCCGATGGCGCGACAGCACGACGCTCCGGCCCAGCGCCGAGGCGGGGCCAGGGGCGGGGCGGCCTCCCCGCCCCGGACGCGCTACGTCGTCGACGGGCACCTCGCGTTCGCCCCGCCCGGGACGACGGTCGCCGACGCGCTGCGGTTCGCCGACGCGGCGCCCGAACGCCTCGCCCTCGTGCTGTTCCCGACGCCGACCGCCGCCGCGATCGACGAGCTCGCCGCAGCCTGGGACCTGCACCCGCTGCTCGTCGAGGACCTCCAGCACGCCGGACAGCGTCCGAAGCTCGAGCGCTACGGGGACGTGCTGTTCCTCGTGGTCCGCTCGGCCCGGTACGTCGACGAGCTCGAGGACGTCGACTTCTTCGAGTTCCACGTCGTCGTGCGCGGGAACGCGATCGCCGTCGTGTGCCAGGACGGCCGGTGGATCGACGGCTCGGACGAGTCGGCCCTGCCGCCGGCCCCCGACGGGGCGGACGACGACAACGGGACCCTGCTCGACGACGCGAAGCTTCTCCGCCTCGGGCCCGAGGCCGTGCTCTACCGCCTGCTCGACGCCATCGTCGACGGGTACGTGCCCGTGCTGCGGGGGCTCGCGGTGGACAAGGAGCAGATCGAACGCCAGGTCTTCAGCGGGGACGCCGCGGTCGCCGAGCGGATCTACCGGCTGAGCCAGGAGGTCATCGACCTGCAGCACGCGACGTCCGCGCTCACCGACGTCCTCGAGTCGCTGCGGCAGGGCTTCGACCGGTACGGGATCCCGGAGCCCCTGCAGAGCTACCTGCAGGACGTCGCCGACCACCTCGCGCGCGTCGACACCCGCGTCGACGGGCTGCGGGACGCGCTGTCGCAGATCCTCAGCGTCAACGCGACGCTCGTCGGGCAGCGGCAGAACGAGGACATGAAGAAGATCTCCGGATGGGCGGCGATCCTCTTCGCGCCGACGCTCGTCGGCGCGATCTACGGCATGAACTTCGACCACATGCCCGAGCTGCACTGGGCGCTCGGCTACCCCCTCGCCCTCGCCGCGATGGTGGCGTTCGGCGTCGTGCTGTACGTCGTGTTCAAGCGGCGGCACTGGATGTGAGCACGCGCCCGTCCGCCGCGCGTAGCGGACCGTCCCTGCCTACGGTCGTGTGACGCGACGAAGGAGGCCCCTCATGTGGAAGCTGCTGAAGCTGAGGCTGCGGACGCTCGTGATCGTCGCGGTCCTCGTGCCGCTCGTGGGCTGGGTCGCGCGGCGGCTCGCCGAGCGGACGGAGCAGCGGCACGCGGGCCCGACGACGACGTCCCGCGTGCTGCGCGGGGTCGACGCGACGACCCGCAAGGCCCGCTCGTTCATCTGAGCCGGCGCGACGGCCGCCCCTCCGGTCAGCGGAGCATCGCCTCCAGCACGTCGGCGCCGAGGCGAGCGACCGCGGGCACGTCGAGCCGGTACGCGACGTAGCGCCCGCGCCGCTCGACCGTGACGAGGCCCGCGTCGCGCAGCACCGCGAGGTGCCGGGAGACCTCCGGTGCGGTGACGTCCCAGATGTCGGCGAGCTCCGTCGTCGTGTGCGGGCCCGCGAGGAGACTGCGGCCCAGGCGCAGGCGCATCGGGTGGTCGAGCGCGCGCAGGCGCTGCTGGACGTCCTCGGCCGACGTCTGGACGGCGTCCCGGCCCGCGACCGGGTACCGCAGGACGGGCTGCCACCCCGGCGCCTGGACGACGAGCAGGTGCGGGTCGCCCAGCACCGTCGGCAGGAACGTCACCCCGGTGCCGCGCGCGGAGACGTGGACGTCGATGAGCTTGTCGACCACGATCCGCTGCCGCTGCTCGTCGAGCCAGACCGCGGGAGCGACGGCCGCGACGGCCCGGCTCGGCCCGTGGTTCCACAGCAGGTCCGTCTTGTGGCGGGCGTCGACCGTCAGGTGCGCGACGAGCGTCCGCCACACCTGGTCGAAGAACGCGTCCTGGCAGTCCTCGAGGAGCAGCCGCACCTCGCCCCGGACCTTGACCGGGTCGGCGAGGATCCGGTCGACGAACGCGAGCGCGGCGGGCCCGGACGCGGCCGCGCGGTCGCGGGCGAGCTCGACGGCGCGCTCGTCGGCGAGCACGGAGCCCAGCCCCATCGACCGGGCGAGGCCGCCGCAGCGGCAGGTGACGAGGACGTTGTCGACCCAGGTCTCGTCGTCGAGGTCGTCGATCGCGTCGAGCTCGAGGGCGAGCGTCGCGCCCGGCCGGGCCGGGAGGAGGAAGTCCGCGCACGACTTGTCCCACAGGTGGCCGAAGGCGATCGCCCGGTCGAGGAGGTCCTGGCCGGCGGCCGCGGACATCGCCTGGATCTGCGTCGCCTGCGCGGGGTGGTGGAGCGGTTCGACGAGCAGGTGCAGCGCCGCGGTCAGCTCGGACACCGGCGACGGGGCGAACAGGTACGCCGTCGAGGGCAGCCCGGAGACGTCGATGGTCATGGTCACGGCACCATCGTGCCCGTCCCGACCGACGCGCGACGCGTCGATTGACGGCCTTCGTCAATCCGCTCCCGCCGGCGCCGGCGGCACGGCAGCGTGATGGCCATGACCACCGCCGACCTGCACCGCTGCTCTCTCGCCACGGACCCCGCCGCACCGGTCCGCGACACCGCCGCCCGTCGGCCGTCCGACGTGACCGGACGTCGTCGGCACGGCACCGCCGACGCCGTGCGCCGCGCAGCCCGCTGGGCCGCCGACGAGCTCCGCACCGGCGCCGAGATGTCCGCCCGCCGCGACGCCGTCCGCGCGGCCGACGAGCGCCGCTACCTCGAGCGCCCCTGACTCCGTCCGCCCCTCCCCTCAACCGTGAGTGCGGAGTTCTTGCGCGACACGCCTGGCGTGTCGCGCAAGAAC